>JAGDMJ010000182.1 GCA_017860555.1 Bacteroidota bacterium | reverse complement strand
AAAACCTGTCGCCGCCCGCGGCCGATCCATGACGTTTGTTCAGGCGGGCAATTCCCTCGACGGCAGCGCCCAAGAGCCCATCATCCGCTTCCTTGCTCTCGGTCGCAGAGTCTGTCCAGTCCGAGAGAAGCGCGAAGTAGAGGTCACCACCCTGATTTGCCAGATAATGCACTTCAAGCCGTTCCGTCTGCTCTTCGATATCCTCGCGCGTTGTCAAGAGCGTAGGCACGACGACCATCGTTCGCAGGCTTGAAGGAACACCATCACGCAGCGCGAGGCCTGGCAGTGCCTTCGGGCCGAACCGGCTCATGATCCAGTGATTCACCAGCGCCACGGCCGCATCCGATAGCGGAAGGATGGCGAGAACGGCGAGAAGGAAGAGATGGTATCCGGTCACACCTGCTTTCGGCACGCCGAGTAACGGCAAGGCAAGAATCAACCCGCCGATCAACGCAATCGTTACGAGATATCCTCGCATGCCTGTGTTTGATGCAGCACGGTCAATCAAGGACCTCAGCGGAACGTGAAAAGCGATTCGCCTTTCAAATTCTACGCGCCCCTTCGAGATAAGGTAGTAGCCGGGATCCTGTTCGGGGCAGTTCTCTTTACCGTCTCCGGCGGCTTGTGCTTGCTGAATTGCCATTCGGGCAATCTCGATTTCCGCGTGCGATGAACCCCTGGAAAGCTGTTCAATCGCATGGCGGTAACTGTCACGCGTCGAGAAGTCCATCGCGGCAAAATTGCTCTTCGTCCGCAATTCCTCGTCAACGAGACTTACATTCTCGAAGAACTTTGTCCAATCAACGGACGACATGAGTCGCATGCTTGTAACGGCATTGCGGACAGTAACGCTCATCGCCCCCTGGAATTGATGTTCTTCGCTGACAACCTTTTCGGAGGTGGTTTCTTGCGCTGTGAGGTGCTCATCCAGCCAGCGCAGGGCGGGTGTTACCGCAGGGTCCTGATCTCGCAAGCGCTGCACGAGTTGCACAGCAAACGCTCTCGGCAGGCGCATGCCCTGGAAGCGCCGGAGAGCAACATCGGGGACTTCAACTTCGAGGCCGCCAACTCCCAGAAAACGATCCGCGATGCCGTCGGCCTCCTGGCGCTCTGCCCGGCTTGTTCCGAGTCGCTCGGCACAGCGGCGGAGATTCTCCACGAGGACGATCCGCAGCGTGATTGCCACCGCCCAGAGCTCCCCAATTGTGAGGGGCTGCACGCGCTGGTAGGCACGCACAAACCGGCTCAATGTCTCGAGATCGAACCTGCTGTCTGTATGCGCGACAAATGCCCAGGCGATCCCGAACACACGCGGATAGCCTTCAAGCGGTCCTTCCGCAAGCTTGGGAAGCTGGCGATAATACCCGCGCGGGAGATCGTCGTGGATCTCGCGGATCTGTTCATCCACAACATGGAAATTGTCGACCAGCCATTCCGCCGCCGGCATGATCACTTGCCCTTCGCTGACGCTTTCGGCAATGGTTCGATAGGCCTGGAGCAGCACCCGGCCATTGTCAGCAAGTCTCGCAGCCAGGGGTAGACCGGCCGCGGGCTTCGCCGTGACATGTTGAGCGGCTGCAAGGCTCTCCGCATGCTGCTCGAGCCGTTCAATGCTGAAAAGCTCGCTCCGGATCGGCTCTTCAGCATCCCGGGCGAATACTCCCCGTGAAGTCCCGAAAGGGCGAAATATGGAATACATCAATATTGTCTCTCTAAGGCGCTAGTCAAACCGCAGCAACGAGGCCATCTTGTCCACGTCGGTCCGTTCTTGCTTCCAAACATCCTGTCGATGTTTGTGGTCGACCGCTACCTTCTCGACATTTTGCGCATATGCGGCATTGGTGGCAGCAACCGCCATCTTCAAAGCCTGCAAAAGTGAGGCCGGGACCTCGTTAAGTTGACAGTGCAGCACGAGAAAGGCCTGGTCGATTTCAGCTACTCCTTTCACGTTCAATTTTGTCCATTCCTGACCGAAAAAAGTCTTCCACTCTGAAGGCGGATCGGTAGATAATTCGAAATACACGTGATACACCGTGTCCGACCCGGTGTCTTTCCGGGTCTTATCGGTATTCATGCGCACAATGTGTATATTCAGATCCGCTTCCACGGAACTGTCTTGTTTGTTTTCTGACATAGGAGGCCTCCTTAAGATCCATCTCAAAACTCGTAAGTTTATTGTGAAATATACCGGTCCAGCCGCAAGGATGAATCGCCTGAAGGGATGAAAGAGTAGTTAGTCCCCCGGAGGGACATTATAGTACCACGAATTCCGGAAAAGCCGGGGAAATGAGGGAGAAACGGCAGTGACCCTACCGTTGATCCGTTTCCTTTGGGGCTGTTGTACTTGCCTGTCTCCAGCACTCCCATCCTGAATGGGCTTGTTTGTGCTTTGAGCGCCCAAAGCGGGCTGGTCGGTAGAACACTTCTATGCCCTCGTTCAACGTGGGCATTACGTATGCAGGAAGGTCGGCGCAGTCGCAATGCTCCATCGTGCTCATGGAGGCCTCGCCCTGCTCCTTCAAAGTGCTTAACGTCTGTTCATACGTTCCCTGAACCGAGCGCAGGAATCCCTGCACGCGATCTACGTCGTACACGCTAACGCTGACTGCCGTTTGGATTTCCCGTGTCAGCCGGTCAAATGATCGCCGAGCGAATCTTTTTGCAAAAGCATGCACATCTCCGTCCCCCAGACTGAGATCCAACCGCTCCAGAGGTTGGAAATCGAAGTAAGATAAATGAAGATTGTCAGGAGAAGCGATGATGTATCGTGCAAAAGATCCTAGAGCGCCAATAGTGTGCGGCGTACCGCCAAAACAGGTAGAGAGCAGCATAAGGTCGAACCTTGCGGAATCCCGGGTAAAGGCTCTGAGGGGATCTGCAAGGTCTTGAATCGTAAACGGCCGGTCAGGATACGATGCATCGTAGCCCACGCCGCCGAACTCGGGGATTTCGTGACCGCAGTAGAGGAAGATGCTCGCCATCTTGCGCTGATTGTCCTCGCGGAAACGGCGGTACAACTCTACTTCAGGGTCGAAGGGTGAGTGTTCCTGGTCGCGCCAGTACAATTCATTTGCGATGAGCCGTCCGTTCCGGTAATAGTAGAACTCTCCATCATGACGGGGAAAGACAAACAAGAAGTGTTCCCTCGGTCTCCGGTGAAAGATGAAGACCTCGGCCTGGGGGTTGTGTCGCGCGATGCTTTGCGCTCCTGCCAGAGCCTCTTCATCTGCCTTGTGTTCAATACCGTTGGTATCGTGGTAGAGATAGTCACCATCACCGTGAATGACGCACACGATCATGAACGGCGCCGGAAGCACGCCATCTTCCGCCTGTTGAGCTTCACGCTGAACGGGAAGGTTGGCACTGCACGACGCCAGAAGCGCAGTAAGCGCCGCGTAACAAAGGCTCACAAGGAGTCTCGAGAATGAGGCGTCCCTGGCGGATCGGCGACATGGGTCTCGCATGTCAACCGCTGCGAATGTTCTTTCGTTGAGAGACTATCATACTAGGAGCACAACCAGGATGATGATCAAGAGCAGCGTGACAACACTGATAGTTATGAACTGGTCAGCCTGCTCGGTATCCTGTACGACGTATTCAGAAAACGCATTAAGCTGCGCATCCGGCACGCGCACGTATCCATTGTGGCCTGCAAGCTCATCTTGTTTTTCTTGAAGTGCAGCCCTAAAGCGATTAATGCCGACGGCGTCGTTCTTCGAAATCAACTCCGACTTCTGAGCCATTTCTAGTGCCGCGAACATCGTTTGGAAGGTCTCATTAAGAATTGCACGCTTCTCGGTCGGGTTGTCCGTTGCCTTCACTGCAACTGCGGCATCACTGAAGTATTTCTGAAGCTCCCCTCGTTCACCCGCCTTTGCCGGAAGAGCCAAAAGCAAAAGTATGATGATAGATCCAAGGATTATCAGAGTGGTTATTGTTTCACGTTTCGTAATTGCGAAATACGATCGATTGGCATCGTGATGATCGGGATAGTACATGCGACCTCCTGCGTTAATGGACTGTGGAAACCTTCTATGAGAAGTTATCGCATAACTTGGGAGAATGAAATCGCCTAAAGGTATGAAAGAGTAGCTAATCCTTTGGGTTCCGCCGGCGTTGAGAGCAAGAATCTCACGCGATCGGCCTCCAGGCATGTTCGTCACGTGAGAGTGGCGCATGGGTTTCTTTAGGTCCCAGGCTGGCCTGAAAACCCATCAAGATGCCTTCCTCGGGCTGGATCGAGAGGATATCGAGAAGGATACCAACGGGGTCCACCCATAGCCGCGGAGCAGATGTTCCAGTGGCGGCATCGAGGAATTTGCTGGAATGCCACGCCGTAGCGAGTGGTCCGGTTTCCGTTGTCGTCAGGGTCCAACTCCTTCTGCTGAGCCCGCCACAATTGTCCCCGTCGGTGTTAGAGGCCCATCGGCCTGCGCGGAGCACAAGCAGGCTCCAAATATGAAAATGCAGCCGGAAATGTAAATCCACAGCAACAGAGCCATGATCCCCCCGAACGCCCCATAGGCTATGTTTGACGTGGCGAAATTCCTGATATAAATCTCGAACAGACCTTCGGCCGCCTGCAATAGAACCGTGGCGCACAGGGCAGCGGCCCAGACCTGGGCAAAGTGTTTGGGCTGGCGTGGAGCCAGTCTGTAAAACAGACTCAGAGTGAAAAACATCACCAGCATGGGGACGAAAAAGCCCCCCAGGGCATAAACCCAGGGATTGAAATCACTCTCTGTAAAGAGCCAACCCTTCGCCAGTCTTATCAGCACCGGAACCGCCATACCCAACAGGATTGTCCCCGCAGTGATCCCGAGAAGCACCAGGCTTTTTAGCGGCAACCGCCACCAGTTGCTCACCGCCGTGCCCCAGGCAAGGTTAGTCGCGCAGATGAGAGTGGTGAAACACTGGATGGCAGTCCAGACCAGGATGAGAAATGAGACCACGCCCGCCTGCCGGCGCGCATTGACCACTCCGGCGATGGTGTCAGAAATGTCACTCTGCAGTGAATCACTCATCGGGACATAGCTTTCCATGAATGCATTGATCTCTTTCCCCGCCTGGTCCCGGTCAATAAAGACCGAGGCAAGGGTGAGGAAGAGCACGCACAAAGGAAACAGGGAGAAGAACGCGTTGAAGGCGAACGCTCCCGCCCACTGTGCCCCGTCAATCTGCGAAAACCTTCTGACGGCCACACAAAGTACCGCCCAAACATGGCGAGTGTCTTGGCAAAACCTGCCTAGCCGGCGTAAGGCCGCGGCGGGCGGCGGGGGTGTGGTGCTGGGGTCCACGATCGAGGCTTGCTTAAGTGACGGGTCATTCACACTGGGTCTCCTTCAGAGAGACATCTTGGTCTACGATTTGTAGTCCGCGAGTCAGTATCATTCTTTGTACGTTCCTTAGGCCGAGCTCGGAGAGTTACGCCCACGTGGTTCTATATCCGGGTATGCTTCCAGCGTGTCGAAGGTCAGGCGATGTCGAGCTTCCAATAACAAAAGCACGTGATTGTGCCGGTGCGCGGGGGGGGGTGCAGAGGCTTGATGACGATTCCGTCGGACAGTCCTATCTCACACCCGCGGTGGTAGGTGAAAATCGCCTCGGAAATGGCAGGCGTCCGGGTATATTTGCACTCGTCCGTTGCCTGACATCCACGCAATTCATCGAGCGGTCCCTTGGGATCAGCCCACCCCTGGACTATCGGCCCAGAATGACCAAAACACCGGCGGCGATTGCGAAGAGGGCCATGAAAATACCGAGTCCCGAAAAACTGAGATTCAACAATGGTATGAGCCCGGTTACAATGAGCCAGATACCTAAGAAGAGCATGCCGAGACTCTTGGGCAGTTTCATTGAGAGCTCCATTCAATGTGACGGGTATTCTACTATGGTCTTCCTGGTACTGGAGGTCCGATCGCCTGCGACCGGCCCGGAAAATCTGCAGGGGCCCGAGCAGATAATGCTCAGACCCTTACATCCAGTGTTACGCCGTGCGTGGGGGGCCTACTTTACCGCGTACTGGAACTGCGTTGTCTTGGTAACTCCACCAAAGCTGACGTTGACGGTAAAGTGATATTCTCCCTTTTCGTCGAGCGTGAGGACGCTTCCAAAGTGCTCCATCATCGATTTGAGGTCGACCGAAGAGCTCTTCTTTGATGGAGACTCGATCGTGACCCTGGCGCTGGCGCCAGCGATGCCCTTCCCGGACGCAATCTCAGTTACGTTAAGCACTAAGTAGTGTGTGCTGGCCGTTGTCGAGTCCACCGCCGCCTTGGTCATGCTTCGGGTTGCTTGTATTGCTTCCACCGTATCATTGTCCGTGGTGATGCTGCTGTCACTCCTCGCCATGCTGTTGTGCCCCAATCCCTTCATCTCCTTTGTCGTCACCATGCCGGAGAAGTTCATCCCCACCCCTTCCATCTTCCCGAGTTCGCTTTTCTGCTCACCATTCGTCGGCATCGGAGCCATCTCTTCCTTTGTCATTTCTTTGTGCTGCGCCTCCGTCATCAGCCACACCTTCATCTGAAGCCCTCCGGTTGACGCATCGGCGGTTGGCTTGCCCATCATGCCGGACAGGTCAGCCACCTTCACATCGGTCTTGGACGTGTCGGCGAGATTGTCCCGTCCGAACAGCGGCGATGTCAAAGCGATCGTCAGGACTGTGTATAGCAAGAAATATCTGATCTTCATGGAACATCCTTTCTGATTTGATTTGTTGGTTTCTATGAGTTCGACGTACAGTCACCCCTTTTTCTTGAAAATGAACCAACCAGGCACAACCTGCGGAATACTCTGAACCGATTCTTCGACGCACCCCTATCGGCACCTATTCCTTGATGTTCGACTCTGTCGCGCTCGGCAGTTCGCGAATGTCTGGCAGCAAAGCAAT
>JAGDMJ010000181.1 GCA_017860555.1 Bacteroidota bacterium | reverse complement strand
ATCGCGCGCAAGGTGGACCTGTTGACAGTGGGAGATGCCTCCGACAGGAAGAATTACATGGGCCCCGTTGTCAACAGAAGCTCGCAAGAGAAGATCCTGGAATACATCGACAAAGGGGTGAGCGAGGGGGGAAGGCTTGTTGCCGGGGGAAACAGAGCGGGCGACGGCGGTTTTTTTGTCCGCCCAACGGTCATCGCCGATGTCGATCCGAAGGGCACGATCAGCCAGGAGGAGATCTTCGGGCCTGTGCTGGCCGTGATCAAGGCCCGGGATTTCGATGATGCGCTGAGGATCGCCAACAATACGGAATTCGGCCTCACCGGGGCCATCTACAGCAAGAACAAGAAGCACCTGGCCCGGGCGGAGAAGGAGTTCTTCGTGGGCAATCTCTACTTGAACCGCAAGTGTACCGGTGCCATGGTCGGGGCCCACCCGTTCGGTGGATTCAATATGAGCGGCACAGACTCCAAGGCGGGCGGGAGGGACTATCTGTTGCTCTTCCTTCAGGCGAAATCGGTTGCGGAGAAGGTGAAAATGTAATCAATCCGGGAGCTCTCATGAAAGTTCATGAATATCAGGCGAAAGAGATCCTGAAGAAATTCAACGTGGCGGTGCCGCAGGGGAAGGTTGCATTTTCGGTGGACGAGGCCGTACGGGCGGCACAGGAACTGGGCGGCAACGTGTGGGTCGTGAAGGCGCAGATTCACGCAGGAGGCCGGGGCAAGGGAGGGGGTGTGAAGGTGGCGCGGAGCCTCGATGAAGTGCGGGCGTTTGCTTCCCAGATTTTCGGCATGGTGCTCGTGACGCACCAGACGGGGCCGGAAGGAAGAATTGTGCGCCGGCTCCTGATCGAACAGGGGATCGACATCGCGCGGGAATTGTACGTTGGCGTAACCCTCGACCGGTCAACATCCCGCAACGTGGTCATGGCGTCGACGGAAGGAGGAGTCGAGATTGAGAAGGTCGCAGCGGAGACGCCGGAGAAGATCCTGAAGGAATTCGTGGATCGCGCGGTGGGTTTCCAGGCGTTCCAGGCGCGGGCCCTTGCTTTCGGGCTCGGGCTGACCGGAGACGCTTTCAAGAACGGCGTACGATTCCTTGCCGCATTGTACCGGGCCTACGAGGAGATGGACTGCTCGCTGGCGGAGATTAACCCGCTGGTGATCACGACGGACGGTGCGGTCCTGGCGCTGGACGCGAAGATGAACTTTGACGACAACGCCCTCGACCGTCACCCGGAAGTGCGCGCCCTCAGGGACCTCGACGAAGAGGATCCGCTGGAGGTGGATGCGTCGAAAGCAAATCTGAACTATATCAAACTCGACGGGAATGTCGGCTGCATGGTGAACGGCGCGGGACTCGCGATGGCCACGATGGACATCATCAAGCTGGCGGGGGGGGAACCGGCCAACTTCCTTGATGTGGGCGGAGGCGCAAGCGCCGAGACTGTCGAAGCCGGCTTCAAGATCATCCTGGCCGATCCGCATGTCAAGGCGGTTCTGATCAATATATTCGGGGGGATCGTGCGGTGCGACCGCGTCGCCACCGGAGTGGTCGAAGCGGCCAAGAAAACCCGGGTCACAGTTCCTGTGGTGGTCCGGCTGGCAGGCACCAACGCCGAACTTGCGGGGGAGATCCTGCGGTCGTCCGGACTGAACTTCCGGGTGGCAGGGAGCCTGAGGGAGGCCGCGGAAAAAGTGACCCAGGCAATCCGTAATTGAAATCGACCACGGGAGAACGGTGAAGGATTACGGAGCCTATGAGCCGGTGATCGGGCTGGAAGTCCATGCCCAGATGCTCACATCTTCGAAAGCGTTCTGCGGCTGCTCGACGAAGTTCGGCAGCCAACCGAATACGAACGTGTGCCCGATATGCCTCGGGTTGCCGGGGAGCCTTCCCGTCCTGAACGTTAACCTTGTCGAATTCATCCTTCGTATGGGACTTGCGCTGCATTGCCGCATTGCCCCCCGGTCTGTTTTTGCGAGAAAGAATTATTTCTATCCCGATCTCCCCAAGGGGTACCAGATCTCACAGTACGAAGAGCCGATCTGCACGGGGGGGTACGTGGAGATCGATGTGGAAGGGGAAGGAAGGAAGAAGATCGGCATCACGCGCATCCACATGGAAGAAGATGCCGGAAAATCGATCCATGACGCGGACGCTTCCACGCTGGTGGATGTCAATCGTTGCGGTGTTCCCCTCATTGAGATCGTCAGCGAGCCCGATATCCGCTCGCCCCGCGAGGCATCGCTGTACCTGAACAGGGTCAGGCAGATGGTGACCTACTTGGGAATCTGTGATGGGAACATGGAAGAAGGAAGCCTGCGGTGTGACGCGAACGTCTCCGTTCGGCGAAAGGGAGAGGTGGAGCTTGGGACGAAAACAGAAGTAAAAAACATGAACTCCTTCCGCCATGTGGAGCGGGCGCTTGCCTACGAGATCGACAGGCAGACCGGACTCATCGCTGATGGTGGAAAGGTGGTGCAGGAGACGCTCTTGTGGGATGCGGACCAGAATATCGCGGTGCCGATGCGGAGCAAGGAGGAAGCGCACGATTACAGGTACTTCCCCGATCCGGACCTCGCGCCCGTGTTCGTGGACGAGCCCTGGATCAAGCGCGTTGAGACCTCGCTGCCTGAACTTCCTGTCCCGCGGCGAGACCGCTTCATCGAACAGCTGGGCCTGCCGCAGTATGACGCGGACATACTGACGAGTGAAAAGGGAATCGCCGACTATTTCGAAGCGGTGCTCGCAGGCCTCCCCGGATGGCCGGGCCAAACGCATGGCGTGCCGGCAAAGACGGTCAGCAATTGGGTCATGACGGAGGTGCTTCGCGTGGTGGGCGAACAGAAGATCACAGTGAAGGAGTTCCCAATCCTGCCTGCCCGCCTTGCGGCCCTGATCGCCCTCATCCAGGATGGAACCGTGAGCGGCAGTCTTGCCAAAGAAGTGTTTGCACGGATGCTGGTAACGCGGGACGAACCCCGGACGATCGTGGAACAGGGAGGGCTCGCCCAGGTCTCGGATGCAGGCGCCATCGAGGAGGCTGCCGAGATGGTGCTGAACGCGAATGCGCCTCAGATCGATAAGTTCCTTGCCGGGAATGTGAAGATCTTCGGCTTCTTTGTGGGAGAGACGATGAAGTTGATGAAGGGGAAAGGCAACCCGAAGCTGGTGAACGATGTGTTGAAGCAGAAGCTCGAAGCACGGAGACGGTGACATGTATGAGATGAGGCGGATTCTCGTCCCCACGGATTTTTCCAGGCACGCGGAGGACGCGTTCAGGTACGCGGTCTCGCTTGGCGAGCGCTACGAGGCGGAGGTCACACTGATCCATGTTGATGAGTTTCCGGTCTCCCCGTTTGGCGCTCTTGGACCCCGGGGAGAGATCCTTGGAGCCTATCAGCGGGAGAAAGAACGGTTCATCAGATCTCAGTTCCTTCTGCTCCGGAAGATGGTGAAGGATGCACCGATCCGTCTCAAGACCCACCTTGCGATGGGCCGGGCGTACAAGGTGATCGTGGAGGAGAGCGAGCAGAGGAAATGCGATGTGCTGGTGATCGCGACCCGGGGACTGACAGCTCTGTCATCGCACCTTATCGGCAGTACGGCGGAGCGCGTGGTGCGGCTGTCGCGTCAGCCTGTCCTCAGCATTCAGAGCGTCCCATCAGACGCCCGGAGGATCAAGTCCATCCTGTGCCCCACGGATCTCTCTCCGGCGGGAAACGTCGCACTGACGTATGCGCTCTCCATTGCCCGGCGGCAGAAAGCCACGTTGTTCGTCCAGTATGTCAGCATCCTTGAGAATCCCGAGGACGAGGTGGAGATCCGCAAGCGTCTGCCCGCGCTGCGCGACTACCACCCGTCTGCAGACGAAGTGAACGTGCAATACGTCTTTGATCGCGATGTGGACCCCGGCAATTCCATCCTTCGGTTCGCCGAGGACAGGGACGTCGATCTCATCGTCATGTCCGCGCATGGGCGGAGGGGCCTGCGACGCGTCCATATCGGCAACATCACGGTGGACGTTGTGCATCAATCGCATTGTCCCGTGCTGACCGTGACGCATCCATTTCACAAACAGGTTTTCACCAAACCCGTGACCGAGCAATTGCGCACGCGGCTCGTCACACAGCAGGAACCGCGTCGCAAGCGGGCCTGAATTCCACTCACTCATTACAGAAGACCACTATGCGAAAAACAGTGATCGCCGGCAATTGGAAGATGTACAAAGATCTCAAGGACACGGAAGAGCTCCTCCAGGGCGTCAAGGCCCAGGCTGCATCCGCCCCCTCCTTCGTCACCGTGATTGTCTGTCCGCCCTTCACCTCTCTCCAGCTGGCCGGCACGCTCCTCCGCGGATCGGCGGTCAAGCTCGGCGCTCAAAACATGTCTGAGCACGATGAGGGCGCCTTCACGGGAGAAATCTCCTGGAAGATGCTGAAGTCCACCGGGTGTGAATACGTCATCCTTGGTCACTCAGAACGGCGGCAGTATTACGGAGAGACGGACGCGAAGATCAATCTCAAGGCAAAAAAGGCATTGGCAAGCGGTCTGTTGCCCATCATCTGCGTGGGGGAGACCCTCAAGGAGCGGGAAGGGGGAATCACCGAGCAAGTCGTGGCCACCCAGGTGAAGGGAGTGCTTGACGGGATCAGCGCATCCGACATGGAGCGCGTGATTGTTGCCTATGAGCCGGTTTGGGCGATCGGCACCGGCAAGGTCGCAACACCCGCCCAGGCTCAGGAGGTACATGCTCAAATCCGTGGATTGGTGGCAAAACTGTATTCTCAGAGCATAGCTGACAAGATCGTGATTCAGTACGGCGGGAGTGTGAAACCTGACAATGCGGCAGAACTTCTGGCACAACCTGACATAGATGGTGCTCTGGTCGGGGGTGCATGTCTGAAGGCCGACTCCTTTGCAGGCATTTTTAAGTCTGGCATGCAAAAATAGGCAATTTCACGGGTGCGCGGGTCCCAGAAACGGTTTTTTTGGCTTTTTTTGCGTACTTGCGCACCCTTTTTTCCATTTTCATTGCATTCCCACCACTTTATGCTTATATTTAGGTAATAGAAATTATTACCTACCCCAGAAGTGGTTACGTCTACTTGGAGAGAAGAAAACCCAAATTTAGCGGCCCCCTTTGTGTCCAACCGGCTCTGCGAATTTTCTCCTCGGTTGTCCTCTTAGCGCTCTCCCTCAACTCCTCATTTTCTGCGGACTACAAGTTCCTGGAAAGTTCCGGTGCTCCGACCAATCCGGTAACGAATCCTACGCCCACAAGGATCAGCATTGATCTTCGGGGTCCGTGGGAGTATTCGATCGATGGCGGACCATCAGGCACGGTGACGCTTCCATCGGCCTATGACTTTCAAGGGCGCGTCATCTTTCAGCGCGGCATTCAGGTCCCGGCAGATGTGGCCCAGAAGTACCGCTTCCACCTCTCGATCGATGGGATAAACTACACCAGTGAGGTGACGGTCAACAACGATTTCGTCACGAACCATACGGGAGGCTATACCAGCTTCATCCAGCCAGTTCCGGCAAATGCAGTTCAGGGAGATCGGGACAACCTCATCCGTCTCGTTGTCGGGAACCACCTCGATGCGAGGAGAAGTGTTCCCCTGAGGCCCTGGCCATGGGATCCGAGAAATTATGGCGGCGTCGTGCGGGGACTTCACCTGCTTGGCACGCCGACCGTGTTTATCAGAGACGTGACGGTCAGGAACGATTTGGTGGAGAAGGGAACCGCCGTCCGCATTCTGGTCCAGGCGACCATCGATGCCCACGAACCATCGGTAGGCCAGGCTCCGGAGGCGGCCGAGAGGCCCGAATCGTACGGTTTCTATTACGAAATCCTGGACAAGATCTCGGGCATACAGGTAGGCCGTAGCACGTTCGCTCCTTTGAGCCCATCTGACGCCGGCGCATGGACCGGTCGGGGAGAGGTGACCGTTCAGGCTCCGAAATTCTGGTCGCCGGACACGCCCGAGCTTTACCTGATGCGTTGTTTCCTGGTGAAGGGGACGGCAAAAGAGAACTTCGTCGTTGACGAGTATGCTGTCTCCGTGGGAATGCGGACTGTGAGTGTTGAAAACGGCCACATCTTTTTGAATGGAAAGAGGATAGTTCTGAAGGGAGTGATCTGGAACGAAGACTACCCGGCCTATGGCAATGCTCTGACCGAGGAGCAGATGGAGAAGGACGTGGCTCTGATCCGGAACCTCGGGGCGAACGTCATTCGTTTTTTGAACCACCCGCCGCATCCGTACATGCTGGACCTGTGTGACCGGTACGGGTTGTTTGCCATGGAAGAGATCCCGCTTGTTCATCCTCCCGGGCAGGTTCTTTCCGACGAGGGATATGTCGACCTCGCGGGAAGCATGCTTCGCGAGATGATTCTCCGGGACCGGAATCACCCATCCGTGCTGGCGTGGGGACTGGGCGACGAGCTCGAATCGTCGCACCCTGCCACGCGGAGCGCCGTCGAACGCCTGGTGGGCCTGGCGCGTTCGCTGGACGGGCGCCCCACATATTACGGCGCATCGCTGCTCAAGAACGACATCTCCAGCACGCTGGTCGATATTGCCGCGGTGAACCTTCCCTCGAACGACCTGCACGAATGGAAAAGCGGCCTTGATCAATGGCGGGCAAATCATCGTTCGCAGCCGGTGATCGTAGCCAAGTTCGGTACCGAGGTTCAGCACGAGAACCGGCGGGGGACGAATGACCCGCAGTCGCAGGAGGCGCAGGCGAGATTCTACCTTCAGCGCTTCGAAGTCCTGCGCTCTCTGGACTATGACGGCGGCATCATCTGGGCGTTCAACGACTGGCAGGGCGACCGGCCGTCGCTGACGGTGATGTCGGGAGATCCGTGGATCCACACGCTCGGGCTCGTGAGCTCC
>JAGDMJ010000180.1 GCA_017860555.1 Bacteroidota bacterium | reverse complement strand
CTCCGCGGGCTTGCCACAGCGTGCATGGACACGAGTGACGGGGCCCTTGCTACGCTGGATCAGCTCATGCGTGTGAATGATGTGGGGTTCCGGCTGGGCGGCTGCTGGCGAAACGCACTTGGGGCAAAGGCCGAGGAAACCGCCCACCAGGCTTCAATTCCCTCGTGGCTTCTCCTGGCCGGACAGCATGGGGAATTCGAGCTGCTCTTCACGGTGGCCCCCGACCATGAGGAAGAGCTGCTCCGACGGGCCGCTTCGGTTGCCTGGCATCCGATTCGGCTGGGTGCGGTAGTATCCCGGCCGGAAATCAGCCTCGAGGTGTATGGCAAGGACACTCTGATCGACACGGCAAGAATGAGGAACGCGGCATTCACGCAACATGATAACGTGAAAGTTTACATCCAGGATCTCTTACACATCGATGGAGAACTCCAGAAAGGAATCGGTCATCATGGCTAACAATGAAACCTACGCCGGCGGCGAAAATTTTGACCTCCGCCACATTCTGGTCCACGGCCGCGAACTTCGCCTTCGCGAACGCATGGACTTCTTTCAGGACTTCCTCAAAAGCATCGCGGGAGACCGGGAAACTCTGACACTTCGCCAGGTCGCATCGGCGGCGGACCGGGAGGTGAAGGTCCTGGACCCGCACAACGGAAAAGAGCATACCATGCTCATGTTTGGATCCAACAACTACCTCGGGCTTGCCCGCCATCCGCATGTCCGGGAGAAAGTCGAAGAGGCGATTCGGCACTATGGCACCGGCCTCGGCGGCCCTCCCCTGCTGAACGGCTACACTCCGCTGCATCGGTCACTGGAAGAACGGCTGGCCGCCCTCAAAGGGGCCGAAGACGCTCTTCTCTTCTCCAGCGGATACGGTGCAAACGTGGGCGTCGTTGCCGGGCTTCTGACCCGTCAGGACGTTGTCCTGTACGACGCCTACAGCCACGCCTCCTTCTGCGACGGGCTCAAGATGGCGGGGGTCCAATCGCTACGGTTCCCTCACAATGATGTCGGGAGATTGAAAACGCTCCTGGAAGCGCAGCGTGAGGGCATGCATGACGTGTTTGTCGGAGTGGAAGGCGTCTATTCCATGGATGGCGACCTGGCACCGCTGGACGCGATCGTTCCGCTCTGCAAGGCCCATGGCGCGCTTCTCATCCTCGATGATGCCCATGGAACCGGCGTCATGGGGAAGACCGGACGGGGCACCGCGGAACATTTCGGCGTCGAGGGGGAGATCGATGCGACAGTCGGCACCTTCAGCAAAGCCCTCGCCGTGACGGGTGGCTTTGTCGCAGCGAACAAACCTGTCGTGGACTACCTGCGCTACTTCGCGCGCACATACATGTTTTCGGCTTCGCTTCCCCCCATGGTGATCGCAGCTGTGCATGCCGGACTGGATGTGATGGAACGAGAACCGGAAAGGCTCGAGGGCCTGAACGACAACATCCGGTACGCCGTCGAGGGATTTCGCTCGCTCGGATTCGACGTGCGGGCGGATTCCCCGATTATCGCCCTCCGCGTCCCCGTCGGGATGAACATCCGGCATGCGGGACAGGCGTTCCACCGGAGAGGGGTCTTTGTGAACTCCATTGAATACCCGGCCGTCCCGGTTTCACAGCAACGGTTCAGGATAAGCATGCAGGCAGGTCACACTCATGCCGACATCGACGCGTTGCGCGCCACCGTCCAGGAGGTCTGGGAGGAATGCGAGGTCCGCGACACCGTGCCGGTCGAGGAACATATTGCACTGGCTTCGTAATCAGACGAGAAGGAACACCACTATGAAAAAGCCCAGGCTCTTGATCATCGTCCTCTTCCAGAATCTCGGCGAAGAGAACCCGTGGTATGCGCAGAGTCCCGCTCCGCCGCTGCCGGGCATCCTGTTGGCCGGGATGACACCGGATATCGTCGAGGTCCAGGTCCTCCATGAAATGGTTCGGCCCATTGACTATGCGACGGACGCGGAATTCATTGCGATCAGTTTCATGGACTACCTCGCGCCGCATGCCTACGAGGTCGCGGCACGCTTCAGGGCACTCGGCAAAGTCGTCGTCGGCGGAGGAAAATTCGCCTCGACATTCCCCGATGAAGTCTCGCTGCATTTCGACTCCATCCTGGTTGGCGAGGCCCAGGGCATCTGGCCGGAGATGGTGCGGGATATGGTCGCGGGAACGTTGAAGCCGCGCTACACCGCCGGCCCGGCGCCTTCGCTCGAAGACATTCCGCCTCCACGCTACGACCTCGTGGAATCCAAGTATGAGGTTCCGGTCGTGACCGAAACATCCCGCGGGTGTCCTCACCCATGCACCTACTGCCAGTTGAATATCCGGAGGATGCCATACAGAACGCGTCCCGTCGAAGATGTCATCCGCGATCTCACAAACAGCTCCGGCCTTCCGTGGCATAAGCGGAAGATGGCAATGAT
Source organism: Bacteroidota bacterium (assembly GCA_017860555.1). Lineage (GTDB taxonomy): Bacteria > Bacteroidota > Ignavibacteria > UBA10030 > UBA6906 > JAGDMJ01. The sequence continues at coordinate 6,780 of JAGDMJ010000180.1, read as the reverse complement.
CCTTGATAATAACCTCGGGGGAGACATGGCGCATGCCAAGGCGGTCCTCCGCGAGGTTGCGAAACTGAAGTTCTGGGCGGTGGGGGTTCAGTTCAGTATCGAATGCCTTCGCGATCGGGAATTCGTTGAGCTGCTCTCAAAGGCGAGGGCCCGGATGGCTTTCATCGGGCTCGAATCGCTCAACGAGAAAAGCCTGCAGGGAGTGCGGAAGAATCAGAACAAAGTCGAGGAGTTCAAGGAGGTGTTCAACGAGCTGCACAAGCGCGGCATCCTGACCTTCGCCGGGTACATGTTCGCTCTCGAGGGAGACACCCGCGAATATTACGAGACCCTGTGCGAGAAGCTGGACGAGGTAGGCGTCGCGGTCATTCTGCCGTCGATAGCCATCCCTCTGTACGGCACCCCCTGGCATCGCCAGGTGGCAGCCGAGGGTCGACTCACAGACACGAATCTGGCCCACTACGAAGGCGATCACCTGGTATTCCGCCACCCTCATCTGACGGAGGAACAGGTACATAACGCTTACCGGCATGTGAATCAGGAATTCTTCTCCTGGCGAAGCATCCTGCGCCGCTGGCTGAGGCTCATCAGGATGCAGCGAGTCCAGGAGTCAGTTCCCCAATTCCTCCTGAAGGTCCTGCTTTTCACCGGGATCTATTTCAAGCTGTCGGTTTTCCAGAAGCACCATGCCGAGGTGAGGGTCCTGTCGCGCGCCCCGGGAATGCCAACCATTGCGAAGCCAAGGATGAGGATCGCCGAGGAGACACGCATCGCTTTGGACGGCGAAGGGACGTTTGCAGGCCAGAGGTTGTTTTGAACAGAAGATCCGACCGGCGCCGTGGCACCATCGGGGTCACCCGGTTCCCCGTCGGGCTTACTTCATCACGAACTTGTACCCCGCCGTGTGCACGGTGAGGAGATGCTTCGGGTGCGACGGATCGTCTTCGATCTGCTTTCGGAGCGAAAGGATGTAGTTGTCGACCGTGCGCGTCACGGGATAGGTGTCATACCCCCAGATTTTGTCCAGCAGCATATCGCGGGTGATCACGTCTCCCGCGTGCTCCACGAAGAATTTCAGGATCTCGAACTCCTTTGCGCTGAGCTTCAGCGGTTTCTTCTTTTTTGTCCCTTCCTGTTTCTTGAAGTCAACTTCAACGTCGCCAAACGCGCATTCCTCAATTGCCCGCGAGATCTCTCCTTTTCTCCGGAGCAGCGCCTTGACGCGTGCAAGAAGCTCCGGGATGCTGAACGGCTTCGTCACATAGTCGTCCGCTCCGATTTCCAACCCCACCACTTTGTCCGTCTCCCGCTTCTTGCTCGTGAGCATCAGGATGGGCACATTGACGCCGGCCTGCCGGATCTCTTTGCAGACTTCTTCGCCGTTCTTGTCCGGGAGTCGGAGGTCCAGGATAACGAGATCAACGTTCTCCTGTGTTGCCATATGAAGGCCCTTCGAACCTGTGTTTGCCGTCAACACGCAGTAGTGTTCCCCGGTGAGCACTTCCTGCAACCCCTTGATGATCGAGACATCGTCATCAACAACCAGGATTGTTTTCATCGAATGGTCCCTCCAAGGTTGGCAGATGGTGTGGGTTGAAACAACGGAAACACAAGCTGGAATTTTGACCCGCGGCCGGGGACGCTGGTGACCGTAACCGTTCCCCGGTGAGCATCCATGACATGCTTGACCACGGACAGTCCCAGGCCAACCCCACGGACACGGTTGGTCTGTCCGGGTTCACGAAAGAATTTGTCAAAAATGTGTGGAATCGCCTCCGCGGAGATGCCCACCCCGTGATCCTCCACGCTGCAGATGGCCTGGCCGGGCCTCCGGGATACCTTCACGGAAAGCCATTTCCTTTCGCCCGAATACTTGATGGAGTTGCCGATGAGATTCATGATCGCGTCCGCCACCGCGTCGGCATCACCGCTGATGTACACGGGACGCGCGGGGCGCTGGAACTTGACGGTGAATTGCTGCATGTCCAGTTGATATTTCATGCAGTCCATGACCTTCTGCCCGATCTCCCCAAGGTCCACCTGCTCAAAGCGGTATTCCTTCCTCCCCTGATCGATGCGCGCGGCATCCAGAATGGTGGTCACCATCCGTCCAAGCCTGTCGGTCTCCCCCTCGATGATCTGTAAATACTCCTCCGCCTTCTGCTGCGGCATCGAGTCCTTCGAGCGGAGCAGTTGGGTGAACATCTTGATCGACGTGAGAGGGGTACGAAGCTCATGGGAGACGTAGGAAACGAAATCCGACTTCATCTCGCTGAGCTCGCCCAGGCGTTTGGATTCAAGCTGTTTCTCAAAGAGCTCCTTTTGCAGGCGGATCCGGTTCAGTGCGAGCCCCGCCTCACCGGCAAACACTCCCAGCAGATCCATATCTTCCGGGGTGAAGCGAGCCCCCGATTTCCTTCGTCCCAGGAAGAGCAACCCCTGGACCGCCGAATCGCCCGACAGAATCGGGATGAGCAGCGAAATACCCCACCGGCCGAAGGCGACGGCATCCGCCGTTTCGTGTTTGATGCCGGGTTCCACGCTGCCATCGAGCGCGATAGGTAGCCTTTGATGGGCCAGTCTGGAATCCGCTGCCAGCGTGATTGCCGCACCGCCCGCTACAGCGAAACCTGCTTGCGCCAGGAGATGGAGACGGCCCTCCGGAAGCACGTAGCTGCAGAACCCGATACGCTCCACTGGCACGAATCTCATGATCTGCTCAACAGCGAGCGAAGCCACGGACCGCTCATCAATGCATGTCTTCACCTCGTCCATGAACCGCGTCTGAGCCTGGCGAAAATCATAACGAATCCGGAAGAACCGCTTGTCCACTGCTCGCTGCACCCTGGTGCGCACCGGCTCGAACAGCAAAGCAACGAGAATCGCCCCTCCCGCCCCGGCAGCCATCTGTCCGACGATGGAGGCCACCAGCGTGACCATGACGGCGTAGAGCCCGAGCAGGACGACAAGGACCACCGCGTACGCCGTCGTTCGTTGAATCACTTGCTCCACATCAAAGAGGTGATGACGCGCCACGGAGATCGCAAACGACACGGGGATGAACACCATGAAGATCAGTGTGTATTCTTCGACCACCAATCCTGTCGGCCGGAAAAACTGTGGCAGTACATTCAGAAGCAGAAACGGTGACGGGCCAATGCAGAGTCCCCAGAGGACCCATTGCAGTTTCCGGCGTTCTTCACGCCCCGGTGCCGTCCTGTAGGCCCTCACAAAATTCACGATGCCCGCCCCCACCAACAGCAAGACCACGATATGGAGCAGATCGTACCACACATTGTACGTCAGGAAGCGCTCCAGAGAACGTTCTTCCACCGCGCGCGAGTGCGTGATGCCCAGCCCGACCGCCAGTACGATGGTAGGCACGTAGAGGACCAAGGCGCGGCGGAGGCGCGATCCGGGCAGGTGTCTCGGAAACAGGGTGGTGAAGAAATAGAACGTGGTGGCAACGGAGAGATAGGAAAGAAAGAACAGCATGCTGCCCGCCATCCCCAGGATACTGTTCGGCGTCACCCCTTCAAACGCGGTGATCATGACCACCGCGAGAGACGTCATGGAGGCATGCAGAAATGCGGCCGAGCGATCGCGCGGCCGTGCCAGCAGCACAAAAATCCCGAGGGACCAGGTGAAGAGGGCGACCAGCACAATGATGATCCGGTAGGAGATCCGGTAGAACTGGATCATCTGTACAACGCCGGACACCACATCCTCCTCGGCGTGCCTGTAAGTGATCTGAACGGTATCGCCGATGGAATGGAAATTGGAGAGGAATTCGACCGCATCGGCCGTGGGAAGAATCTTCCCGTCGTAGGAGAGCAGTTGATCTCCCGGCGCCAACCCGGGACACGCACCGGGGTCCAAAATCTCGGTGACTCGTACCGATGATCCCTCATCGATCGATTGGAACGGCGCCTGCGCCCGCTCCACGAGCGAGGGAACATGGAATGCGCAGAGAACGAGCAGAATCGCGTCGATCAACAGGAAGAACCATGTATTCCAACCGAGGCGAGACATATGAGTGCAGAAGGTAGAGTGAAGAGTGAAGAATGGTCGGAGAGTTGTCTGAAGGTCCTGCCCCGTACACCTACGGTTTGCTCTCCGCCAGAATCAATTTCTGCTCGCACTCCCGGCAGAACTCCGCCGGTTTTGTGTCGATGTCCTCGACGTATGTTGAGATATGCATTGCACAATCGAGCGCACGGCAGTGGAGCAGGCCGAAGGTATGGCCGAGTTCGTGCATGGCCTCCTTGAGAAGCCGCTCGGTGAACAGCGTGCGATTCGCCGGAAGCCCATACCGCTCATTGGGCAGGCGGTAGTATGACACCACACCCACCGATCCTCCAAGTTGTGCTTCGCCGAACACATAGGTAAACGAATCAATCGGGACCGCCTTCTCATGGACCGCCACTGAGGCGCGGAACCTGCGCTCCAGCTGAGGACCGAGGGCCGCAATGATCGACCGGTCCGCGCTTCCCAGAGGAAGAAGGTAGATGGCGTTCACGGTTCCCGCTTCAGGCCGTATTTTTCGATCTTATGATACAATGTTACGCGGTCAATGTCCAGGATCGCCGCGCTCCGGCTGACATTCCAGCTTGTTTCCTTGAGTATCTGCTCGATATGGCGGCGTTCCACGTCTTCCAGCTTCTTCCCTTCCCCCGTGACAAGTGTCCCGTTCTGCATGGGCAGATGGTGGCGTTCGATCATATCGCCCTGCACGACCACCATGGCTCTCTCGATGGCGTTTTCGAGTTCGCGTACGTTCCCCGGCCAGTCGTACCCTCGCAACGTGTGCATGGCCTCCGGAGTGAAGCCCTTGACGTTTTTGTTCATCTGCCGGGCGTATTTCTCAAGGAAGAAATGGGCCAGCCGGGCAATGTCCCCCCTGCGGCCGCGCAGCGGGGGCAATTCGATGGTAAATACGTTGAGCCGGTAATACAGGTCTTCGCGGAAGCTCCCGTCCTTCACGGCCTTTTCCAAATCCTTGTTCGTGGCGCAGATGACCCGGAAATCCGAGTGGACCACCTCCGAGCCTCCCACTCGCGTGAATTGTTTGGTCTCGATGACGCGCAGGAGGTCCATCTGCGTCTTCATGTCGATGTTCCCGATCTCATCCAGGAAGAGCGTCCCGCCATCGGCAAGTTCGACCTTTCCTTTGCGCCGGTATTGCGCGCCGGTGAAGGCACCGCGCTCATGCCCGAAGAGCTCGCTTTCCAGGAGCGTTTCGGTCATCGCACCGCAATTCACCGTGACCAACGGGAAATAACGGCGCTCGCTTCCGTTGTGGATCGCCCGGGCAACCAATTCCTTGCCCGTCCCGCTTTCCCCACGGATCATCACAGTGGTATCGGTCACGGCAACGGTGTGCACGAGCTCCAGGACTTTTGCCATCTCGGGGGATTCGCCGATGATCTCGCCGGCCGTAGTCAGCTCGCTCACAGCATGACGGAGTTGTTCGTTTTCCAGGGCCAACTCCTGCTGCTTCAGAGCCTTCTCGATCAGGTGATCGAGGTAATCGGGATCGATCGGCTTGGTGATATAATCGTAGGCCCCTTCCTTGAGGGCCTTGACGGCGGTATCCACCGACGCGAACGCGGTGATGATGATGACAACGATGCTCTTGTTGATCTCCCGCACTCGCTGGAGCAGCTCGATGCCGTCCATGCCGGGCATCTTGATGTCCACCAGCATCAGCATGAAGCAACCTGCCTGCAATTTCTTGAGCGCGACCGCGGCATTCTCCGCGGAATCCACCTTGAAACCATCCTCGCGGAACCACTTGGTGAGCGATTCCCGCACGATCAGCTCATCGTCAACCACGAGGATGCCGATGTCACTACGATTCATGTACGAGCTCCTTCCAAAGGCTTTTCTTGTATATGCTGCGTCGATTCTGACGGCGGGACCACCGGGAGAGTCACCGTGAATGTGGTGCCTTTTCCCGCAGCGGATTCCACTTCGATCGTGCCATGATGGCGCTCGATGATCCCGTAGGCGATGGCGAGCCCGAGCCCCACTCCTTTCCCTTCCGATTTCGTCGTGAAGAACGGTTCGAAGATATGCGCCTTGACATCGTCGTTCATGCCCATGCCGTTGTCAGAAACCCTGAAGACGAGGTTCCCCCTGACCCGCTGCACATCCACGGCAAGGCTCCCGCCGCCGGCAGACCCGGAGGGGGCCGACATGGCCTCAACCGCGTTCATCATCAGCGCGATCAGGACCTGCTGGATCTGACCCGGGTCACACGTGATCTCATCTTCGTCGGTGCAGGTTATGGCCACTTGGGCACTGTGCATCTGCGCATAGTGGTTGACCAACAGGGCACACCTCTCGACAATCGTTCTGACCCGGATCGTCTGAAATGCCATGCCCCCCTGGCGGGCGAAGACCAGCAGGTTCTTCACAATGTTTCCGCACCGCTGCGATTCGTCGGCCATCAACCGGAGATCATCGCAATAGGAGTCGATTTGCTCCTGAGGAAGGGACGTCTTGCGAATGCGTTTGATCAGCAGCCGGGCAAAGGTAAGGATCCCTTCCAAAGGGTTGTTCAACTCATGGGCAACGCTCGAGGCAAGATTGCCGAGCGATACCATTTTCTCCACCCTCACCATCTGCTTGTGCGCTTCTTCGAGGTCGGCCGTCTTCTGCTTCACCTTCGCCTCCAGGGTCTCGGACCACGCGACATTCTCTTCCCGCGCCCGCGCCAGCTCTTCAGTCATGATATTGAACCGCCGGGCCAGCTGCCCGAGTTCGTCGCTTGCCCAG
>JAGDMJ010000179.1 GCA_017860555.1 Bacteroidota bacterium | reverse complement strand
GGGCGATCATTCTGGCCGGGAGTACACAGATTCCCTTATTGCCATTCAAATTCGGTGTTTGGACACTTGGCGTGGTCGATCCTGGGGAGAAGGGCGGAGGAGCAGTTCATTTGATATTAAAGTACCTTGCCTCCGGGTGGTGCACAATGATCGCATTCGTGCTTTGCTCGGGCTCAAGCGCAAATTCGTCGGTCAGGTGTACCCCGATCCGCTCTCCATCCAGCAGCTCGAACAGCTTCGATTGGTCCTCGAGGTTGGGGCAGGCGGGATAGCCGAAGCTGTAGCGCGAGCCCTGGTACCCTTGCGAAAAGAGGCGCCTGATGTCCGGATTGTCCTTTCCCGCAATACCAAGCTCTTCCCTGATCTTCTTGTGCCAGAGTTCTGCCAGGGCCTCGGCGGATTCCACGCTCAAGCCGTGGAAATAGAGGTACTTCTTGTAGTCATTCGCTGCAAAGAGCCTCGCCGAGTGCTCCGAAGCGACCCTTCCCATCGTCACAAGATGGAATGCGACGACGTCGACTTTGCCGGACTCCACGGAGGCGAAATAATCGGAGAGGCACAGGAGGCGGTCATCCGTCTGCCGGGGAAACGTGAACCGCAATCGCTCCGTCTTCTGGTCCTCTCGATAGATGATCAGGTCATCTCCCTGGGATTGGCAGTGGAAGTATCCGTACACCGCGCGCGGCTGAAGAAGGCGTTCACGTTTGATTTGCTCCTTGAGGGCGGAGAATTCGGGAAGGATCTTTTCGTCAAGGAGCTCCCTGTATTCCTCCTCCTTCATTTTCCCTTTTCGCACCTGCCACTGCCCCCGGACCAGGGCAATCTCGTTCACGAACCGGAATACGTCATCCAGAGGAATGTCATCCACCACTTTCGTCCCCAGGAAGGGAGGTTCTGGAATGGGCACGTCCGTGCGCACGCGCGAGCGCTTCAGCCCCGGGCCTGCGGGTTCCTGGTAGCGGTCGTCTTCCTTGCGGGCGAGGGCGATCTTGGCCTCCGTGCCTGTGAGCTTGTCGTCTTCATCGGAGGGCCCGGCCCCGCCCGATGAATACGACAACTCACCCTCCGCGATCTTCTCCATGAAATGGAGCCCGTCGAAGGCATCGTTGGCGTAGAACACTTTCCCCTTGTACACGCGACGCATATCCTGCTCAACGTACCTCCTGGTGAGCGCGGCGCCGCCGAGCACCACGGGGATGGTAACACCCTGCTCGTTCATGACTTCCAGATTCTCCTTCATCACCAGGGTCGACTTCACGAGCAGACCGCTCATGCCAATGGCATCCGCCTTGTGCTCCCCGGCAGCGTGCAGCATGGTCTCAATCGGGCATTTGATGCCCATGTTCACGACGCGGTAGCCGTTGTTGGTCAGGATGATATCCACCAGGTTCTTCCCGATATCATGTACATCCCCCTTGACGGTGGCGATAACCATCGTCCCCTTGGAGGTGCTCCCCGCCTTGTCCATGTACTGCTCGAGGTAGGCCACCGCAGATTTCATCACCTCGGCGGACTGAAGCACGAAGGGAAGCTGCATCTGTCCACTGCCGAAGAGCTCGCCAACCACCTTCATGCCGTGAAGGAGGATGTTGTTGATGATGTCGAGCGCCTTATAGCCCTTCAGCGCCTCATCCAGATCGCCCTGGAGGCCGACTTTATCGCCGTCGATGATCCTGTTCTTGAGCCGTTCCTCGACGGGTCCGGTTGCGGCGGCTTTTTCTTTCTTTTCCCCCTTGTGGCCGGCGTAGTAGCTCATCAACTCCGCAAGGGGGTCGTACGTTACCTTGCGGACTTTGGCCGAATCCGTCATGCGGCGGCCTCCTCAAACTTCCGCTCGTCAAAAATCAACTGCCGGGCTAGCTCCCGCCCTTTTTCGTCGATCTTGTACAGGGGCATGATCTTGGAAGCGTGGACGATCGCCATATCAAGTCCCGCCTCGATCGCGTAATGAAGGAAGACCGAGTTCAGCACATGGCGGGCCTGAGGATTGAGGCCAAAGGAAATGTTGCTGACGCCCAGGAGGGTCTTGACCTCCGGCAACTCCTTCTTGATCAAACGGATGCCGTTCAGCGTCTCAATCCCCGCCCTCCGGAACTCCTCGTCGCCGGAGCCGAGCGTGAATGTCAGCGTGTCGAAGATCAGGTCATGCGGGCGCATTTTGTATTTTCCCACGACCAGGTCATAGATCCTGCGGGCAATGGCGAGCTTCTCCTCGGCTCGCTTCGCCATTCCCTTTTCATCGATCGTCAGGGCAATGACCGCGGCGCCATACTTCTTGCAGAGCGGAACAACCCTGTTGATCCGTTCCTCGCCGTCCTCAAGATTGATCGAATTCACGATCGCCTTGCCGCCGATCAGTTGCAAGGCTTCCTCGATGACGGGCGCCTCGGTGGAGTCGATCACGATCGGCAGCTGCACCTGGGTATTGAAGCGGTAGAGAATCTCCCGCATGTCGCACGCCTCATCTCTGCCAACGTAGGCGGCGCAGACATCCACCATGTGCGCTCCCTCCCTGGCCGCTTCGCGCCCCATGGCGACGATTCCTTCCCAATCCTCATGGGCGAGCAGGTCCCGAAACTGCTTGCTCCCGTTCGCATTGGTCCGCTCCCCGATCAGGACCGGGGGCGGATCAACCTGGAGGGGTATGGCCTGATAGAGGCTCGAGGCGCTCGGGACGAAATCCACATCTCTTTTCTGAGGCGCGAGTCCGCCAACCGCTTCCACGAGCTTCTGAATGTGCTGTGGGGTGGTTCCGCAGCATCCACCGACCACGCTGACGCCGAGATCGTGGACGAAGTGGGAAAGATAGTTCGTCAATTCCTCGGGCGTCAGCGAATAATACGCGTGGCCTCCGATATTTTCCGGAATGCCCGCATTCGGCATCACAAAGATCGGCTTGGGACTGCTTGCCGTCAGCACCCGCACGTGCTCGGACATCTCTTTCGGACCGGTGGCGCAATTGATCCCGATGACATCCACATCGTACGGCTCAAGCGAGACCAGCGCCGCAGAGATCTCCGTGCCAAGGAGGAGTGTCCCCATGGTTTCAACGGTCACCGAAACGATGACGGGGAGCCGCGAGCGGGACTCTTCGAAGAATTCGAAAATTCCGCAGAGGGCAGCTTTTGACTGAAGGACATCCTGGCATGTTTCAACACAGAGAAGATCCACTCCTCCCTCAATCAGCCCCCGCGCCTGCTCTTTGTACGCCGCGGCCATCAGCTTGAACTTGATATGGCCCAGCGACGGGAGCTTTGTGGTCGGCCCCATCGAGCCTGCCACGAACCGGGGATGCTCGGGCGTGGAGAATTCCCTGGCCATCCGGCTGGCGATCTGCGCCGCTTTCAGGTTTAACTCGTATGCACGGGCCTCAAGCCCGTATTCCGTCAGGACGATGGAGGTACTGCCAAAAGAATTCGTCTCGATGACATCGCAGCCGGCCTGGAGGTAGTCCCTGTGGACGTTTTCCACGGCTCCGGGACAGGAGACCACGAGGTATTCATTGCAGCCGTTAAGGTGTTCTCCACCGAAATCGTCGGCGGTGAGCCCCTGCCCCTGCAGATGGGTGCCGGTCGCCCCGTCAAAGACGATGATCTTCTCCTTCTGAACGCTCAGGAATGATTTCATGGCAGCCGCTGCTTCGCTCGTTGATATTCTTCCATCATTCTTCTGACAACATCCCCGGCGGGCGGAATGTCGCGTATGAGACCCGAACTCTGTCCGGCTTCGAACTCCCCTTCTTCCAGGCTACCTTCAAAGATGCCCGCTCTCTCCCGTTTCTTTCCCAGCAACTCTTCGAGCTCTTCTTTTGTGGCACCCCGGCGCTCGGCTTCGAGCGCTTTCATGGCAAACGGGGTCTTCACCATCCGCACCGGAGTGATCTTTTTCAATGTCAGCACCGTCGCACCATCCCCCGCCTCAACCACGACTTTCTTGTACGTGTCATGGGCTGACGATTCCCTGGTCACGGCAAAACGGGTACCCACCTGCACCCCCTCGGCACCGAGCGCCAGAGCTGCTGCCATGCCGCGTCCATCCGCGATTCCTCCGGCAGCGACCACAGGGATCTCAACGGCATCCACAACCTGCGGCACCAGGGCAAGCGTGGTGATCTCGTCAACGCCGTTGTGACCTCCCGCTTCGAACCCCTCCGCGACAACGGCGTCACACCCGAAGCTGACCGCCTTGCGGGCGTGCTTCACGGCAGCGATCACATGAACCACGACGCATCCTGCCTTCTTGAGTTGCTCGGTGAACATCATCGGGTGCCCGGAGGATGTGAACACGATCTTCACGCCTTCTTCGAGCGTCACCCGGATGAGCTCAGCGGCATCCTTTCGCATCAGCGGTATGTTGACGCCGAACGGTTTCGATGTCCGGCTCTTCGCCTTGCCAATGTGCTCGCGTAGAAGATCCGGACTCATCGAGCCCGCGCCGATCAGACCAAGGCCCCCCGCTTCAGAAACTGCAACGGCGAGCTTATTGCCCGCCGTCCACACCATCCCAGCCTGAATGATCGGATACGCTATGCCGAACATCCGAGTGATGCGGGTGTCCAGCCCGGCCCCGGCCTCCAGGCTGAGGGTCCTGGTCTCTGCCTCTGGCAGAGAACGGACCGGCCGGTTGGCCGACGATTCGTCACTCATCGTAAAGGTTATGCGCTAGTTCTTTGATACCAGCTCAGGGATGGCTGCGGTGAGAAATGAAAACGAGTACACGGCAAAGGAATTGCCATGCATACTGAGCCTCAACACGTGCTCTCCGTATTCTCCGTTTCGTATAATGTTGTAGAGACGGGGTTCGGTCACGACCAGGTAACTTCTGCCGTCAGGGGACAAACGGACATCATCCCCTCGTGTTTCCCCGGTGAGAAAACGCTCATCCTGCCTGATCTCAACCTCGACCCTTCCCTTTCCTTCCCGCCTGAGTACCCCGCCGACTTCAAGGCCCTGGTAGTCAAGGATGATATGCCCTTCCCCGCCCCCTTCTTCATTCAGGCGGAGACTATCCCTCCCGTTCATCCAGTCCCCGGCAGCGTAGAACCGGCCGTCAAGATAGATGCCGGGATCAACATAGTTGACCACCGATTCGGGGCTGTACCCTTCCACGTTCCCGATGCTCCCGCGGAGATAACCGGCATGGATTTCGGGAGTCGCCCGGTAGCAAACGGCCCCAACCCGGTCCATGTCGCGGAGCGCCTCCATGGGCAGAGGGAGTTCCTCTCCTACCCCGGCGTCGTACAGGAGCGTCTGGATCGCATGCTCCATCGCGGCGTAGTTGCCCTCCCCTTCCTTTCTGTACCGGATGAATCCGCTTTTGTCGACCAGGAAGAACGTTGGCCAACCGCGACTGTCATAGTGCGATGCTATCAAGGCCACATTGTCCATCACGACGGGATATTTGATCCCGAACCGGCGGAGAGCCCTTTCGACTTCTTCGGGATTCTGACCAAAAGGGAATCTCGGCGTGTGGACGCCGACAACCGTCAAACCGTACGGCTCATACTTTCTCTGCCACTCCTTGACATACGAGAGTGAGCGAATACAGGAGGCGCAGGTGTAGTCCCAGAATTGGATCAGGATCACCGATCCACGGAGTGCGGAGACGAGGACAGGTTCGGAGTTGAACCAGTAGTCCCCGTAAAGCTCCCTGGCGCGAACGGTTTGTGGCTGGATGTCGGTCATCATTGGCTCATTATATCTAAATGGCCGGAGAATTGCAATTCGGGATGAGGTCTTCCCTGTAAGTCCAACAATATCAAGGGTTAACGCAGGAAGCCGGTGTCCCTTCTCCCCATACATTACAACAGCAAGGAAAGCGAAAAATTCCGCTGTCACGCAAACCGGTCATGAAGCAACTTGAGCGTCGTCAGGATGACGATGGCGACGAAGATGGGCTTGATGAGCTTGACTCCCCTGGCAACGACCATTCCTGACCCTATACGCGCCCCGACGATCTGCCCCACGGCCATGACGAGCCCGGCAGTGACCAGAACATGCCCTCCGGCCAGGAAGAGTGCGAAGGAGACAACATTACTGGTGAAGTTCATGACTTTGGTATAGCCCGTCGCTTTCAGGAGGTCGAATCCCAGGAGCCCGACAAACGCAATGGCCCAGAAAGAACCGACCCCGGGACCGAAGAAACCGTCATAGAAACCCAAGCTGATGCCAAAGACAAGATAGAAAAGCGTTGTTGACAGACGGGGATGTCGTTCTGTCTCTCCAAGCGTGGGGGTGAAGAGCATGTAGATGGCAATTCCGAGGAGCAGGAAGGGGATGATGATATTGAGCGCGCCGGGGTCGATCTGTTGCACAGCCCACGTACCAAGCGCGGAGCCCACAAACGTGCACGCGATTCCCGGCCTTGCCTGTCGTAACGGAGCGACCCCTTTCTGAACATAGTAGTATGCCGCCGTGAAGCTTCCGAAGCTTGCCTGGAACTTGTTTGTCCCCAGGGCCATTTGTGGCGGAAGTCCTACGCCGAGAAGAACCGGTATCGTGATCAATCCACCGCCACCGGCAATCGAGTCTATCCACCCCGCGATCAGGCTTGCCGCGAATAGCAGAGGGTACAGCCAGATGGAATCAAGCATGAGGAATCAAAGGCCTGTGAGGTAGAAAAGATAGAGGAACAGAGGATCAAAATCCAGGGTCGTGGCCGGCGCGTACACGTCCTGGCAACCTGGCAACGGTGCCACGACGCACAGCGCGCAAGGCTCAAGGTCTAGTGAAACAATTCCTCAATGGACAGATAACGCTCCCCGGTATCGTAGCAGAAGGTGAGAATTCTGGAGCCGGTCCGCACGTCCGGCAGCTTCTTTGCAACTGCGGCGAGCGCGGCCCCGGAGGAAATGCCGACGAGGATTCCTTCTTCTTTGGCGCAACGCACTGCGTATTCAAACGCTTCTTCTTTCGTAACCTGGACCGT
>JAGDMJ010000178.1 GCA_017860555.1 Bacteroidota bacterium | reverse complement strand
GAAGCGAGAAGCCGGGGAAGAATGACTGTCGTAAAGTCCCGTCCATAAGTGTCCTGCCACCGGTCATACACATGGGGAAGGACTTCATATCCAGATGAATCTCTCTGGGCCACGACGAGAAGCGCTAGGGGGTTGAAGCAACGACCGGCGTGCCGGACTTCATCATCGCGACAAAGTCCCTGAACAGGTAGTCGCTGTCATGCGGGCCCGGCGAGGCCTCCGGATGATACTGAACTGAAAACAGCGGAAGCTCCCGATGGCGGAAACCCTCGTTAGTCCCGTCGTTCAGGTTCATATGCGTGATCTCGATTCGGGCGTTGTCTAGCGACTCCGGATCGACGGCAAAACCGTGGTTCTGGGAGGTGATTTCAATTTGGCCGGTCAGAAGATTCTTCACCGGATGATTGCCTCCGCGGTGGCCGAACTTCAGCTTGAAGGTCTTTCCTCCAAGTGCCAAGGCAATGAGCTGGTGACCGAGACATATGCCGAAGATCGGCTTCTTGCCGATGAGCTGCTTGATATTCTCAACCGCCACCAGCACGGCCGCCGGGTCCCCCGGGCCGTTCGAGAGAAATATGCCGTCCGGATCGAGCTCCAGGATCTTCTCTGCCGGGTAGGTGGCCGGCACGACGGTAACGGCACAGCCGTATCCCACGAGGCGGCGGAGGATGTTCCGTTTGATGCCGAAGTCATACGCAACGACGTTGAACTTCGTCTCCTCAGGCTGCGCAACAAGCGTCGGGAGGGCGAACGGCGTACCGTCCACTTCTCCCCACTCATATGGCGCCCCACACGTAACCTTGGTTGCCAGGTCCAGGTTAAGCATGCGTGGAACAGCTTCCACTTTCTTCGCGAGGCTCGCGTCGTCCAGGTCGGCGCTGGAGAGAACGCCTCGCATCGCACCGTCGGTCCGAAGCATCCTGGTGAGCATCCTGGTGTCAATCCCCTGGATCGCCACGATGCCATGTTCTTTCAGCCAGTCTCCCAGGCTGCCGGATGCTCTCTGGTTGCTGTAGAAGTCAAAATACTCCTTGACAATTACCCCCGCGACCTGTGGTTTGGCCGATTCGGCATCATCGAGATTGATGCCATAGTTCCCAATCAGGGGGTAAGTCATGGTAACGATCTGTCCGGAGTATGAGGGGTCTGTGAAGATCTCCTGGTACCCGGAGAGGCTCGTATTGAAAACGACTTCGCCGGCCACCTCTCCCGGGGCTCCAAAGCTCTCACCCGTGAAGACCGTACCGTTTTCGAGGACAAGTTTTGCTTTCATTGTCTCCAAGTTATCCACACTCCTGAGTCACATGATTGACAAATAAAATAGCGACTTCTCGCAAACCATTTCACAACTTTTTGTTTTCCATATATTTACAGACTACCGTTAAAGACGGTTATGAGACTGCCCCAGCTGTTGATCGTGATGTGGATAAGAATGTGAATAATCGTTCCACACCGAATCAGTCACAACCGATCGCCACCCCCTCTTCTCGGGGATCCGGTGCGCCAAAGAAGGTGCTGCCATCCTGAGCGATCATGAGCGCATGACACCTTCCGTTGTGATCCGGGGTCTCCTTTACAAGATAACCTATTGCACGCAAGTTTACAACGACATCGGCGGGAAGGCCGTTCAGTTCATACAACAACTCGTCCGGACGCCACTGGTAATGTATACGCGGCGCATCAACTGCCTCCTGAAGCGAGAGCCCAAAATCTATGACATTCATGATCACCTGCGCCACCGAAGTCGAGATCCTGCTCCCCCCTCTTGCACCCAGCACCAACACGGGCTTCCGGTCCTTGAGCACAATCGTCGGGGTCATAGAACTCAGCATGCGTTTCCCCGGAGCGATGGCATTGGCGTCCCCCCCGACCAGGCCGAACATGTTCGGGACATCCTGTTTGACTGCAAAATCGTCCATCTGATTGTTCAGGAAGAACCCGGCTCCGGTTACGAGAGTCTTGCATCCGTAATTGTCATTCAGCGTGTAGGTCGTGCTGACAGCGTTTCCAAACCTATCGGCCGTACAAAAATGAGTTGTCTGTCTTATCTCTCTAGCTCCAGTGTCGGATTCGCTCGGCCCCGCGCGAAGGGTATCAATCGTGCTTGCATTGCGGAGCCCGTATTCCCTCCCGATGAGCGAATCAACCGGCACGTCGACAAAGTCCGGATCACCCAGATACAGGGCTCGATCGGCATAGGCCCGCCTTGCTGCAGCGGTAAACAGATGAAGGGCCCTGGACGAACCGTGTCCCCTCCCTTTCATGTCAAACCGTTCCAGGATATTCAGCATTTCAATCAGCGTCACGCCCCCTCCCGCGGGGGGAGCCGCCGTCATGATCTCGTGGCCCCGGTAGGAGCCCGTAAGCGGTTGTCGCTCGACAGCCCTGTACGAGGAAAGGTCATCAAGAGACATGATGCCTCCTCCTCTCTTCACCTCGTCAACGATCTTCCCGGCAACAGATCCTCGATAGAATCCGTCCGCCCCCCGCTCCCGGATTGCCCGGATGGTACCTGCAAGCTCAGGTTGTCTCAGCAGATCCCCTGCACGGAGCGAGACGCCACCGGGCCTGAAGACGGCCAGGGCAGAGCGTGAAGCGAGGGAGTCGGGCAAGTACTTCTGCAGCGATTCCGCCAGCCGCTCATTTACCGTGATTCCCTCGGCAGCGAGCTTCTGGGGATACTTGAGCAGGTCCGATCTTTGTCTGGTGCCGTATCGTTCGAGGGCCAGGAGGAATCCTGCAACGGTCCCCGGAACGCCCGCAGCAATGGTTCCTCTCTGACTCATGCCGGGGACCGGGTTCCGCTGGGCATCCAGGAACATATCCTTGTGTGCGGCAGTAGAAGCTTTCTCACGGAAGTCGATCATGGTCGCCCTGCCATCCGCCATACGGATGAGCATGAAACCACCGCCGCCAAGATTGCCCGCCTCCGGGTACGTCACGGCCAGGACAAACCCCATCATCACTGCCGCATCTACTGCATTGCCCCCCCGCCGGAGCACCTCGGCCCCCGCCGCCGAGGCAAACGAGTCGGCGGAAACAGCCATACCGCCGGCTGCCTTCACAGGTTTCCTTGACGCCCCGTTGGCATGGGGAGAGCCAAGATGCATCGTCCAGCAAAGCAGGGCAAGAAGAGTCAGCACAGATTGAAACGAGAAGACACGCATAGAGAGTGTTCCGACTCACGTCCGCGGGCATCGTGATGGCTTGTCGCCGGGAAAGCGTACATCCCGAAAAGAAGCATTTCGGGAGAGCCGTTCGGATCCCGAACAACTCCGCTATATGTAAAAGGGAAGGCGAATGAGTATGTTCACCTTCCCTTTGTGACATCCGGCCACTCTGGCACTAGAAGGGGAGATCTCCTTCGTCTTCCTTCCCTCCGCCTCCCGTGTTCGCCGCCGGCTTCTCCGGCATGGAAGGAGCCCCACCACCGTTTTCAGGAGACGCTTTGTAGTCCAACATGATCATATTGTCAGCCACAATTTCGGTGATGTACTTCTTTGTTCCCGTGTTCTTGTCGTCATAGCTGCGGGTCTGGATCCGGCCTTCGATATAGATCTTCTTCCCTTTCTTCAGCCATTCGCCGCAGATTTCGGCAAGTTTCTTCCAGGCAACGATGTTGTGCCATTCAGTGCGTTCCTGCAGGTTCCCGTCCTGGTCTTTCCAGCTCTCGTTGGTCGCCAGACTGAACGTGGCTACCGCGACACCGCTCGTCGTGTAGCGCAGTTCCGGGTCCTTTCCAAGATTGCCGATCAGCATGACCTTGTTCAAACTCTTCGCCATTCTTAGCTCCTCTATTTTTTACATGCCCCATTTTAAGCAGTTTTTGAATCAGTGTCAAGGCAAGAACCGCTCTCATGCATCATAGCTCTCCTGCTGCCAGAAAGTTCCTGAGCGCGTCAACAGACCGTCCTGTCGCGCCCATGATTTCAAGGACGCCAGCGTGTCCGCAAGTCTGTAAGACGCCGGCCATGGATCCCCTGCCACGCGGTCGCCTCATATAGTATATACACTGGACGAAGCGATTTTTCGATTGCTGCAGAAAAAAAACTTGGAGACTCGGGGGTGCGGCCATGGTGCCCGACCGGAAGGACCGGACGTCATCACTTTCTCGGATCCGGCACCGTATAGAGGCCGGCTTCGGAAAGGAGGTATAACACACCGTTGCTCACGGCGACCGAACGGATCCGGACGTTATGCGGGGCAACGATCGGTTCGATCTGGACGGCAGGTCCGGGGCGGTCGTCCGGACCAAAAAAGAAGATCACGGCCGAGTCAAGCACGGCCACACCCTCTTCGTCCGCATAGAGGGCAGTTGGATCGGTGATAAGGCCTGGGGAGAGGTCTTGTACGTAGTTGCCAAAATTGTCAAACACGAGCACCCGCCCCTCATCCAGAACGTAGACATTATCCTTCGGTCCGACCTGCGCGCGTGATGGCTGCAGGAGGCGTCCCTGCCCGGCACCGAAACCGCCGAACGGAACCGAGACCCCGTTCAGCGTATTGAGTTTGACGATCCGCGAGTTCTCCGTATCGCAGATGAAGAGATCTCCGGTACGGGAGAGCGAAACGTCGGAGGGATATCCGAATTGCTCATCGCGGTTTCTGTTGTCCCGCGTGGAAAGAGAGGACACGAAGGAAAGGTTCCGGTCGTACCGCTGGATGCGGTGATTGCCGTAGTCGGCGACATAGACATCGATACCGTTCCGCGCCCAGACCCCGGCCGGCCGGTCGAACCGGTCTTGTTCCCATCCCTGTCCCCCCACTTCGTGCAGCAAAGCGCGTTCTTTGGAGTATATTCGCAACGTGCTCGACTCGCTATCCAGCACGAAGATATTGTCATAGATATCTACGCTGATCGCCGTCCCGCGGATGTTGTTCTCGCCTGGATCCTGGAGGTCATCCACACCGGAAAGGCCAAGGCCGGCAACGACACCGATGCAGAGAAAGGAGTGAAGAGTCATATGCAATGATACGAAGGTTCGAACTCTTGAGCAAGGAGGCACGTCACTTCTCTGCTCTCAACAGGTTCCCGAGGAGCCTATGCACTCCCGGGTGAAGGTTCTCAAGTTGCGAGGAGAGGTCGAGTGACACAAGAGTGATCCGCCCTTTTCCTTCCTTCCTGGAGACGAGCAGCGGGTGTCGACCCTCTGCCGTCCGGATGACGACCTCATCGGGCTTCCCTGCCGGCATGCTGAGCGACCACATGGACCTGGACACCACCCAGTTCGACCAGTCGGCTGGGGCAAGCCGGTTTGGATGAGTCAGCAGGTCACTCTCCGCAGAGAAAACCAGGCTGTCACCGGGGGCACTCAGGGGACCTGATTGGAACTTCGCCCATGGCACCAGGGAAGTCCCGTTGCTTGCAGAGGAGCCTTGCGGGAAAACAAGAAGATGTCCGCCGGCGCTAACCCATGCATGGATGGAATCGATTGGCGCGGGACGCACTTCTGTCCCCGCCAGAACGTCCCGGTCCACAACCAGGACGTTCGCTGATCCCAATAAAGCCGATTGAAGAGCATTCGTCCGAACACATGGAAGCCGGAGACGTCGGATGGCTTGCGTCAGGGGGCTATCTCCGACATCCGAGTAGAGCGCGATGCGTGCCCCGGAATCCACCAGTGCCTCGAAATTCCGGATCACCACGGGGATGGATCCTCCCATGCCCGAAAGGGAAAGGGTCACCGTGGAGGTCCCGGGTGCGGGAGGCTCCTTGAAGGAAAGGAATAGCGTATCCACAAGGACTTCGTCTTTCTGCGACAGAAACACCCGCTTCGATGTCTGGTTCAGCGACGGGTCCACCAGCTCCATGACTCCTTCGAAGGCATCCCGCGTAATATTCACGAGCCGGTAGACGACCGGCTCCCCATCGAGCGCCCGGACTGCGGGAGTGAGCAACTCGAATGTCCTGCGCGGCCCCGATTGCAGGAGTACCTCGCCGCGGTAGATGAAATCTCGCCCGATGAGGGAATCCTGATGATGCACCAGGAACGAAAATCGGGTCCTTGCAAACGGCCGGGTTACCCCAAATTGAGATACGGGGAAATTGAAATCCATCGGAGTGGGGGTGATGACACGGTATTCCTGCGGTGTGGCAAGATCATACTGATATGTGGACGATTCGTTGATGGCCCATTTCTTCTCCATGACGCCGGGGAAATAGATCTTTGTGTGCGTCTTGGACGTACGAGAAGAGAAACCGGTGAACCTGAGATAAAAGAGTTGCGACTGCGTCACCAGGCTGTCGCTCGACTGATAGGCAATGGACACATCCAGGATCGAGCACCGGAGGTCCTCTAATCCGTTCTTCCATGACGAAACAACGCGGAGTTCGTCGGTGGCAAGCGTTGGGCGATAACGGGCAAGGAACACGTTCAGCGAGTCGATCGCGCGCACGACGGGATCCAGTGAAGCGCTCCTGACTCCTTTCACCTCCTTGCCCGCGGCGCGGCGTACGGCGGCGGCAAGAGATTTCAGCCTCGGGCTGATCACAGGCACACCTGTTGTTATCTCCCGGGGTGCGGATTTTGCGGCGGGAACGATCTGGCTGTAGCGGCGGTCTCCCCGCTTCAGCCAGACCGGAAGCTGGCATCGGAGCGTCCTGTATTCGTCGGCGGCTTTCAGGCCCATCGCGCGGTATGACACCTTCCAGAGCGGATGGATATTGTCGTACTGCGGCTCCTTTGCCGCGGCACGGTTTTCCACCTGTTCGAGCAGTCGTTGTACGCGCCAGGGGCCGGCTCGAAGGCTATCCTCCTTCGCGGAAGCCGCACGTTTGACTGCCGAGAGGACCTGCTCCACAAGGGCCTGTTGCCTGGTCGACCGCAACGAACCGCCGCGGAAGTCCCCGCCGATGACGATAACGTCCGGCTTGTAGGAACGTATCAACGGCACCAGCTTCGAGACGGTGGAATCGGGGTTCCAGAACGAAGCCAGTTCTCCTGATCGGTTGACGACGCCGGGGTC
>JAGDMJ010000177.1 GCA_017860555.1 Bacteroidota bacterium | reverse complement strand
TTCTTGATGCGCGCTTCCACCTGCCGCTCTTCGGTTACATCCTTCCAGAGCGTTACCACCTGCACCACCTTGCCGTGCGGGGAGCAAACGGGAAAGATCGTCGTCTCAAACAGCACCCCGCCTGGTTTCCATGCTCTGTAACTTCTTGCAAGATCACCGGGATCGACGGCGAGCGTGACAATGGTCCCCTTCTTCCCCGCCTGCACTTCCTTGAGAGTTGCCGCGAGGTCATGTTTCTCAAGTTGAGCAACGATGCGCCCGGCAGGGGGAACCTCGAACGTATCGAGAAATGCCGCGTTCACCATCGTGGTGTTTCCCCGGGCATCACAGACCTCCACGGGGAACGGCATCTGATTGATGATCTGGAAGGCGTGCTGTGGACCGGCCTGAAAGGCTTCCTCGGCCTGCCGGAGTGTTTCGTCGCTGCTCATTGGTCTCACCACATCGAAGAAGGTAATGCAATATAGGAAAAATCCTCCTCCAGTGCGTTCGCTGCGATGAAACTAATTCACGCCGGGGCCTGTTAGGAATAGTACCCCTCTGTCATTTGCACTCCCCGGGTCTTCCTTTTACAATCAACTATTCATTATCGTGGAGGGAGCATGGCAAAAATCGAGAAATCCATCGACATCAATGTGCCTGTGCGGACCGCCTACAACCAATGGACACAGTTCGAGGATTTCCCCCGGTTCATGGAGGGGATCAAGGAGGTCCAGCAGTTGGACAACAAACGGCTGCACTGGCGCGCCGAGGTTGCCGGCAAGGACAAGGAGTGGGATGCCGAGATCAGTGAGCAGACGCCCGACCGGCGTATTGCATGGCATAGCACGTCAGGGATCCGCAATGCCGGCCAGGTCTCGTTCCAACCTATTCAAGACAACCGTACACGCGTGACCCTGCTTATGGACTATGAGCCGGAAGGGACAATGGAGAAAGCGGGTGATGCCCTCGGGGTTGTCTCCGGACGCGTCCAGGGAGACCTCGAACGGTTCAAAGAGTTCATCGAATCGCGCGGGACGGAATCAGGCGCCTGGCGGGGCGAAATCCATGGTACACGGCAGACCTCGCCCGGTGGAACCGGCACATCCGGCAAACCAGGAGGCTCGTCGACGATACGCGGGACGAACGCTCCACGTGGCGGAGCTCCCGGTACTGGAGGGACATCAACAGGACGGGGACCCGGAAGTTCTACGGGCGGCCCTGCCGGTTCCAGGGGATCATCCGATAGCCCGACCGACCGCTCAAGTTCGCAACGCATAGATCCGGAGGATATGGACGATGAGTTAACCGGCTAATCCCTCAACGCCCGTATCATCCACCGATCGTTCAAAGGCCCGAATAACTATCCGGGCCTTTTTTACTTCTCCGAAACCCACACCGCGAAGACTGAGCGAAATAGCTCTCTTTCTTCTTCCCGCAGATTTTCTTACACTGTTCCACCATGTACTCTCATTCCTCCACATCTTCCAGGGCGGCCCACCGATTGCGCATCCTCCAGACCTGTTTTTCACGGTCCTGGGGTGGACTCGAGATCCAGGCTCTCGAGATGTCCCGACAACTCGCCCGTCGTGGACATGATGTCTGGCTTGCGTGCTGTCCCGGCAGCAGACTCCAGCATGAGGCCGCATCCGAAGAAATACGAACGCTCGCACACGACGTGAGCGGCTATTTTCACCCGCAGATAGCATGGTCGCTCGGTCGCTTCATCGCACGCCAAGGGATCGACATCGTACATTGCCAGCTTTCCAGGGACCTCTCCACACTTGTCCCGGCAGTCCGGCTTTCATTCAAGGCCCCGCCCGTCATCCTCAGCAAACGCGTCGGCTCGTACCTGAGCAAGCGGGATCCTTTGCACCGGTTCACCTACGGGGGAGTCAGCCGTGTCCTCGCGATCTCCAACGTCATTCACCGGAATGTGCTGGAGACGACACCTGTGCCTCCTGAGCGGGTGATAACAGTGCACGACTCTGTCGACACGGATCTCTATTCTCCGGTGCGAGCGGACGGGCGCTCCGTCCGCAGGGAATTCGGGATCGGCGACGACATGCTCGTGACAGGTTTCGTCGGGCGTTTTTCACCGGGAAAGGGACACGAGGAATTGCTCCAGGCTGCGGACATTGTCCGCAAACAACGCGACAACGTGCGTTTCCTCGTGGTCGGAGAGGCGAGCTTCGGCGAACGCCAGTATGAGCTGAAGATCCGCGCCATGGCCGGCACCATGGGACTGGAGGAGATCGTTCTGTTTGCAGGGTTCCGGAGAAACATCCCGGACATCATGGCGGCGTTCGATCTTCTTGCGTTTCCGTCGCACGCGGAATCGTTCGGCGTTGTTCTCATCGAAGCGATGGCGATGGAACTCCCCGTTGTCTCGACCAACTGCGACGGCGTGTTGGACATCGTCGTAAACGGGGAAACGGGAATATACGTTTCCCCCAGGAACCCCTCGGAACTTGCCGCGGGGCTGCTTCGGCTCATCGACGAACCCGAGACACGGCACCGCATGGGAAAAGCAGGGCGGCGGAGAGTGCTGGAGAAGTTTGACCAGCAGAAGCAGATCGACAAACTGGTGCAGATCTACAGAGAGCTTTTGCCGGAAACGAACGCGGGTGAGAGAAAGTGATAGGGCGTTTTTGTGCCGCTGCCGGATTATGAATCAAGGGACGGATCATGAGATGACGCTTCAGGGGTGAGGCCGTGTCTTGAGCAAGGCATCGCACCTTGCCGCGGCTTCGTCCAGCATCCTCTTCGGGTCTTCCTTGCCGAGTGTTGCCTTTTCAATTGCTTCAGCCAGGAAGCGATTGATCTCGACACGCCTGTAGTCAATCGATTGTCTGCCCTGCCCCACTGCCATCTGATCGACAAATGCTTTGAGTGCCCCGTCCGTAGCGAGGTACTCTTCGTATGATTGCAGGGTTAGGGTGGATTTTCGTACAGGCAGGTAGCCGGATCGTATGGAGAACATCGCCTGAACTTCCGGCTTCAGCATCCATTTCACGAAGGTCCAGGCCTCGCGGGGATGAGCACTCTGGCGGAAGATTGCCATGTGTTCGCCTGCAACGTAGGTCGCTCTCCTTGCTGGCCCGGCAGGCAGAGGAGCAACTGCCCAGTCAAAATTCCTGATCTCACGGTAGCGCGGGAGGTTCCAGGGACCATCCAGGACCATGGCCAGCCGCTGGGAAGCAAAGCCGATGTCATGCGCAATTCCAAACGTGCTGAAATTCAGGTCCTGGTAAAGCGTACGCCAGAGGGTGAGCGCCCGAACGCCGGCATCGCTGTTGAACAGAACGCGGGATTGATTTGCGTCGACCTCCACGCCACCTGCCTGCCAGAGGAACGGAGTCCATTGAAGGATCATCCAGATATTGAGATCCCCCGAGGCGGGGAAGACAGGGATGAAAAAGCCGTATTGATCAGGCAGTCCGTTGCCGTCCTGGTCGATTGTGAGCTTACGGGCAAAGTCCGAAAGCTCATTCCAATCTGCCGGCGGGTGGTCTGGGTCGAGGCCTGCCTTGCGGAACAGGTCCCGGTTGTAGAGGAGCGCGAGGGACGTTGCTTCCATCGGCATCGCGTAGAGCGTCCCCTTCCAGGTGGCGCCCTGGAGAAGAGGCCGAAAGATATCATCCAGCTCGGCCTTCGACAAGCTGTCCGGCCCCGAGAGGAACTCGTCCATCCGGTAAATGGCGCCCGCTTCGACAAGCTTGTCGATGAAGTCCGAATGAATCCATGAGATGTCAGGAGCAGTGTGGCTCTGAACGGAGGTCACCAGCTTCTGGATGAGCGCATCGCCGGTCGGGACGTACTGGGCTTTGATGACAATGCCCGGATTTTCTTCTTCGAACTTCCTGACCAGTTCGTTGAATGCCGGGACGGTCGAGGCGACAAAACTGTGCCAGAAGGTGATTTCTACCTTGCCGTCAGTCCGTTCCGACTTTCCCCCACATTCGGCCAGGAGGAGAACTGCCACGGCACATGCCGTGCAACGCAAGAATGTCTTCATGGGTCCGGCATCAGGGATGCACTGTGGATATGAAGTGCTCGAAGAACGCCGCAGGGTTCACCTCGAATGCAACCTCATGCCCTCCCGCCGGGTCTTCTGTCCACCGCGTGAATCCGAGGGATTGCTGGTCTGTCAGCTCGATCTCGACATACCCCTTCGTAAACCCGCAGGCATTCCTGTCGAAGATCGTTGCCGCGGCAAGGGGATCATGAAACGTGGTTCCCGGCCAGTCCCTGAACCAGATATCTGCAAAATCCTGGATCGGCTTGAAGAGATCGGAACGAAAGGTGTTCCGGAAGTCCTCCGGGCTCATGTTGACACTGGTCGTCACATCGAGGCCGATGGACCGGTGCAGGAGCACATGAGCGCGGTAGACGATCGCTGTGGCGTGGGGATCGCCGATCGCATTCCACTCAAGAGGACCGTACTTCGGAATCGGGCCTTTGAACAATCCGCACATCATCACGAGTCCCTTGAGAAGCGAAGGGATCTCCGGATCCACCGAAAAGAGCAGTCCCAGGTTGGTGAGTGGCGCAATGGACAGCAGGGTCACCTCGCCGGGGTGACTGCGGATCGTCTCGCGCATGAATTCGATTGCTTCGCCTCGGGGAAACGCGTTCTGATGGTCCCAGGATCCGAGCGCCTCTGCTTGTTGAGCGCGGGGCTGCTTCTGTTCTACCACGAGAGGACGCTCCGCGCCGGGATAGATGGGGACGTCGCGACCGGCCCGCCGGCAGATCGCGCTGGCAAGCATCGCGCGCTTTTCCGGTTCTCCGGTCACGGTCGTGATCCCGAGAAGGTCACAGTCAGGGTGGACTAGAAGATACGCAAGGCACACCGCGTCGTCGATATCGGTGCCGATATCGGTGTCGAGAAGAACTTTGACGGACATGAAGTTCCCGGCCGCTGGTTGGTGAGAAATCGATGGGGTGCTTCAATGTACGAGATTCATCTCGGGAGAGCAAGCAGTGCGGCCACCTCCCCATCTGTGCTCATTCCTTCACTGCAGCGTTGTCCAGTTGCGGCAAAAAAACCCTCGTCATCACACGGCCGATGGAATTCACCAGGTCTCGAAAATTGTATGGCTTGGTAAGATAGTCGTTCACGCCGAAGTGCGCGCATCGGGCGAGGACAGACACGTCGCTGTCACCGGTGAGCATTATTGTGCGTGGACGGATGTTCAGGGCATGCAGTGCCTGGAGCACATCGATGCCGTTCATGCGCGGCATGCGCACATCCAGTAAAACCACATCAAAGGTGCGCTTCGTGAGGATCTCGATCGCGTCCATGCCGTCAGCGGCGGTTGTGACATCAAACCCTTCGAGCATGAGTTGATTCTCGACAACATCCCGGAGATCGGGTTCGTCATCAACGTAGAGCAGTCTGGTAGGCATTCGTCATTTCCCCTTTTTCTGCGAAAGTCCGCAAGCATATTATGAATGGCGGGAAGAAGGGGGTGTGACGTACATCAAGAGGAGGAAACCAATGTGAGCGGGAGCACAGAGCGTTATTTGGCCAGAACACGCTCCACGGAATCAATCAATTCGTGGAAATTGTAGGGCTTTGTGAGGTAGTCCGCAGCACCGAGTTTAACGCATTCGCCTGCGATAGACACATCATCCACACCCGTGAGGACGATCACCGGAATATGGGTCCCCTGCTCGTTGAGGAAGCGAAGGACTTCAAACCCATCTCCCTCGGGCATACGAAGATCGAGCAAGATGAGATCGAATTTCTGCTTCCGGATAAGAGCAACTGCCTCGTGGCCTCCTGAGGCGGTCTCTACGTCAAAACCCTCCAGCGTGAGATGGCTCTTCACCAGCATTCGGAGAGATTCCTCGTCATCGACGTAGAGCAACTGTTGGGCCATGGCAGAGCGATCCCGGTATCGTGTGCCGTATCGTATGAAGAAAAACATTGATTGTCAACCGGGAAACGGTCGTGATGTTCCCTACTTCACCCAAATGACCGTTATTCCATGGTTCCTGGCACCCAGGTCCGGATCCGGGAAGGCGCCAACATCTCTTCTCAGGCGCGCTGTTTCCTCGTCAAAGAGCGCGTATTCCTCCCCAGCAATGACTGCGTGAAATTTCCCTCTCTGCCTGAAGGCCCAGTTGCGTACAACGTCCTTCGTCGTCCCCCCTTTTCCCGTGCTCCCGCGGCCATGGATGATCTTCAAAACACATAGACTGGAAGAGTTGCGAACCGTCTGCCATGCATCCAGTAGTTCCTCCTCCACCTGATCAGGATGACGGGGAGGGTGGGCGACGTCGATGATGTAAAGAGGAGAAGACACGAAACGTTCGGTGATAGGTGTTCGATAGTGCCGCCGGGACAGCTTTCAGAACTTTGCGCTTTTCAGCCTGAGCGAGTTGGTAACCACGCTCACCGAGCTGAATGCCATCGCGGCCGCGGCCAGCATGGGATTCAACAAGCCGAGAGCGGCAAGAGGTATCCCGATGACATTGTAGATGAATGCCCAGAACAGGTTCTGTCTGATGGTCCTCACGGTTCGAGAGGAGAGCCTGATGGCGTCCACGAGCGAGGTGAGGTCTCCTCGCATGAGCGTGACGTCCGCCGCTTCCATGGCAACGTCCGTCCCCGTGCCCATGGCGATGCCGACGTCCGCCTGCGCAAGCGCAGGCGCGTCGTTGATCCCATCGCCCGCCATCGCCACGATCTTGCCTTCCGCCTGTGCAGCCTTCACGAATGCCGCCTTCTGACCGGGGCGTACTCCGGCGATCACGCTGTCGATATTCGCCTGTGACGCGATGTGGCGCGCCGCATCCTCGCTGTCTCCGGTCATCATCACCACATCGATGCCCATTGACCGAAGTGCACGGACCGCATCGCTCGAAGAGGGCTTGATCCGATCGGCGACCGCGAGAATTCCCGCCAGGATCCCGTTGACTGCGACAAAGACAGGCGTTTTCCCTTCGCGAGCAAACGCCGCTGCCATATCGCGGCCGGTC
>JAGDMJ010000176.1 GCA_017860555.1 Bacteroidota bacterium | reverse complement strand
AGAAGATGAGATTGCCGACCTCCTTGGCATTGACAGCCAGACCAAAATGACGACCAATGTGGGGGCGGGTCTCGATATCGCCCTTGGTGGAATAACTCTGTTTGGGGAGGTGAAGCTCAACTGGATTTACACAGATCCGAACACAACGGCGATGATCCCCATTGGCACAGTCGGCATCACATTCTAAGCTTTGGATTCCGTTCTCCTTTTTTTTCTCGGCAGCCGCAATTCTTGCCGGCGGGTGTGACAAGGGACTGGGGCCAATCTACGAGGAGACTGGTTTCGAGGGGGTTATCCATTACACCAATTGGCCCCCGGCAAATCAGGTATGGGAATTGCGGCTGCTGGTTTTTGAGAGCGTTCCGGCAGACAGTTCGAGCCTCGTCCAGCTGCTCCTGTCAGCCATCCAGAACCCTGGCCATATCGTGCTCTTCCCCGCACTGGGAACTCCCGGACTTCCAAAGCTCGTCGATTCCTCGCCCTACAAGCTGACAACGTCAGGGAGCACCCTTCAGGTGAGACGGTACAATTATATCGTTCTGGCCTGGAGGTACGGCCCCAATTCGTTTGCCGATTGGCAGCCTGCGGGAATCTACACGTACGATCAGAACACCTTTGAACCTGCACCGGTGATCGTACGGAATCGTCGTCTCCTTGAGAACATTGATATCTTCGTCGATTTCACCAGGTTGCCGCCCAAGCCATGGCAGTGAGAACCCGATTATTATTGACGCTTCACCTTGTCCTTGTTTCGCCCACGATCCTTCTCGCGGACGGATCGATTGCCGGCAGGGTGGCGGCGAAAGAAGACACCAGTGGACTCGCAGGCGCCACGATCACGATCCAGGGAACTGCAAGAGGCGCGACGGCAAACCCTGATGGAACATTCAGGATCACTGGCATTACGGCCGGGACATATGCGGTGACATTCTCCCTCGTCGGTTATCGCAGGGAGGTTCGGTACGGCATCCAGGTGGAAGACGGCAAGGAAACGGTGGTGAACGTGACGTTAACCCAAGCGCCCGTTCAAACGGAGCAGATCGTGGTCACGGCCAGCAAGCGGGAACAATCGCTTGAGGAAGTTCCGGTGAGCATCTCCGTGATGGACGCCACCCAGATCCAGCAGCGAAACAACCTGACCATTGAAGACGCGCTGCGCTACGTTCCGGGGGTCAATATCACAGGCGGGCAGGTCAATATCCGCGGTTCGAGCGGGTACAGCCGCGGTGCCGGAAGCAGGGTCCTGATGCTCCTCGATGGCGTCCCATTCATCACCGGAGATACCGGAGAGCTCAATTTCGAGTCCATCCCGGTGGGACAGATCGAGCGGATCGAGATCGTCAAAGGAGCAACCTCGGCGCTGTATGGTTCGAACGCGCTCGGGGGTGTCGTGAACGTGATTACGAAACCCATCCCGGAGGGAGCGGAAACCTATCTTCGCGCGTATGGCGGATTGTACAACAAACCCTCGTATCCGGAATGGAAATGGTCGACAAAGGAACGATGGTACAACGGGCAGGCGGTGAGCCATTCCGCAAAGGCCGGAAATCTGGGAGTGGCAGTCTCAGTTTCGCGCCTCCTGGACGACGCCTATCGTCAGAATGATTACAAGAGGCGATACAACTTCTACTTGAAGATGCGCGAGGATTATGCCAACGCGGGTTCGTTGACGCTAAACTTTGGCCTGCTCTATCAGTACGGCGGCCAGTTCGTCTACTGGCGCAATCTCGACTCCGCATTGATCCCTCCGACATTGCAGCAGACAGACAATGTCAAGTCGATACGGTATTACGCCAGCGGCCAGCATAACGGCGTCATCTCACAGAATTTCCTGATCTCAACGCGGGGGATCTGGTATCACAACGACTGGGGGTATGAGACCATCCGCGCGGTGGGCAGGACGGAATCCGTTTCGGACGAGTTCGACGTGGAATCTACAGGAACGCTTCTTTTCGATGACCAGCACACCATGACGTTCGGGTTCCAGGCCCGCTATGATATTGTGCAGGCTGATCTTTTCGGATTGCGCCGCGGGGGCGGCCTGGCTCTCTACGCGCAGGACGAGTTCCGATGGACAAGGCATCTGACCCTGACGGTCGGCGCTCGATTCGATTTTCAGTCAATAGGTTTGACCACGCCCAAAGGGCAATTGAATCCCAAGGTGGCAGTGCTCTATACTCCCATTGAGGGAACGGCGATTCGTGCGTCGTTCGGCCGGGGCTTCCGGATTCCCTCCGTCGCAGAAGCGTTTACCACTGCTTCTGTCAGCAACCTCGCGGCGGTGCCAAACAAGAATCTCAAGCCGGAACATAGCTATTCCTACGAAGTGGGTTTCTCGCAGTCGTTGGGTGGCTTCGTGTCACTTGACGCGGCCGCGTTTCAATCCGACTACTGGAACCTGATCGAGGTAGGGCTCACGGCAACCTCTGCCGGCGTTCCCCTGGTTCAGTGGAGAAACGTCACCCGGGCGCGTGTCCAGGGCTATGAAGCATCACTCAGACTCTCTCCTTTTGACGGAGCGCTTCAGGTCAATGGCGGCTACACGTACGTCTACCCGCAAGACCTTACCGAAAAGGACGTCCTCAAATATCGCCCGAGGCACGTCCTCTATACGGAAGCTCTGGTGCGTTTGAACCCCGTCTTTTTTGGAGGCGACTACCGTTATATAAGCCGCGTTGAGAAGATTGATGAAGAGTTGGTCAATCTCGGGATCATCCAGGACGGCGACCAACGGGTTCCCATCCATGTCGTTGGTTTCCGGGTCGGCGCAGAGGTTATGGTCGGGACAGTCCCTCTTACCGCGACTTTCAACGTCAACAACGCATTTCACTACAATTACGTGGAGCTTATCGCCAACATGGCGCCGCCGCGGACCTATGTTCTCTCCCTCGAAGCAAAGTTTTAGGCGCGGCCGGGGAGCAAATCATCCAGAAAAGATGTTCTATGATAATGAGGAAATCTAAGAGAATACGCAGGATTCATTCATCGGAGGACACTCAATGCACAAAAATCTAAGGCTTTTCCTGGTCGCGTGGTTCCTGGCATTTGCAGGGAGCCAGGCTGTTGCTCAGATCACGATATCCGCTGACGACATCACGGGTCAGTTTTCCGCTGACTCAACCAGGCGATATTTCGACACCACGACCACGACCCAGGTGAGTATCGGGGACACCGCCGGTGCAACCGTCTGGGATTTCAGTCTACTCCGTCAGGACTCATCCTGGACGATCCAGTATGTTCAGCCAGC
The DNA here is from genome assembly GCA_017860555.1 of Bacteroidota bacterium. GTDB lineage: Bacteria > Bacteroidota > Ignavibacteria > UBA10030 > UBA6906 > JAGDMJ01. The sequence goes on along the minus strand of JAGDMJ010000176.1, from coordinate 3,732 downwards.
CACGACGCCGTTCACCGCGGATTTTCCCGCGGCCTCTCATGCACAGAAATCCGACCTCACATTAACCGATGTGCTGCCCGGGGTGAACGCGACGGGAACGGCCTACGAGTATTACAAGCTGGACGACTACTTTGTTGACTTTGGGATCAAAGGGACGGGAACGGTCGGTGGCCTCATTTCCGGCACCGTCGTCTGGACAAAGGTCCCCGCCGATACGCTCTACAAGCTTCCCTTTACCCTCGGCACGCAGTGGGGATCAACGGATTCTGCCATCACGAGCATTGAGGTTACAGGATTCTATTCGTCGAGAACAGCCAAGTACGAATCGTGGGACATCGTCGTTGATGCGTACGGCGTCATGACTCTTCCAGACGCGACAGTTCATGATGCTCTTCGAATCCGGAAGACGCCACGCCCCCCCGCCACCGGCACGGTGAGTTACTCGTTTGTGGCAAGGGACGGAGCTTATGTCAATTTCTCGGCCCTCGATGCCGGAGCACCCCTGACGGGGACGGTCAATATCAAGAACATAACCTGGGGGCCCACGGTATTCGACCCGCCGAACGCCGTCGCTTCAGCGCCAATGGGTCCGGACAAATTCTCACTTGCACAGAATTTCCCGAACCCATTCAACCCGTCGACGGTTATCCGGTACGGGCTGCCGGGGCAATCGCAGGTCCGGCTCGAGATATACAATCTGATCGGACAGCAGGTAGCAACGCTGGTGAATGCAAGCCAGGACGCAGGGTATCATGAGGTCCAGTTCAGCGGGGCCAACCTTCCGAGCGGTTTGTACTTCTACCGGCTCACCGCGGGGGGATTTGTACTGACGAAAAAGATGATGCTGACGAAGTAACCCCGGGGTAAGAAGAACGAGTTTCATAGCGATCCCTCGACGCGTGGTACTTCAGCCAGCCGGAAAGCGGGCCGGAGTACCACTCGCTCGGGGAGAAGCAATCTCACCCGGGCGTGCGCCTGCGCCCAGAGTTCGGTCATTTGACCTCCTCAAACAATCCTTCGACACTCTGAATGAACCTGGAAGCCGAGCTCCTTTCGGAGCACTCCAGAAAGAATGCCGAAAAACTCGCCCGATGGGTAGGAACGGATCGAGTTCGATTGAACCAATTGATGCGCCTTTTCCTGAAAGGGGAGTTCCGCACGGCTCAACGAGCAGCCTGGACGGTCTCTATCGCAGCCGAGCGGCATCCGTTGCTGTTCCGTCGCTATCTCAAACAGATGCTTCTCAGGATGCAGGAACCAGGAGTCCATGATGCGGTCAAGAGAACCGTCGTTCGAGTCCTGCAGGATGTTGTCATCCCCGACGATCTGCTCGGGATGGCTACGAACCTCTGTTTCGCACAGCTATCGTCGGGTGAAGCGCCGATCGCAGTGAAATGTTTTTCTATGACGGTTCTGGCCCGGATCGTGAAACGGGAGCCCGAGCTTGGGCGGGAGCTTCGGTTGGTAATTGAGGAACAGCTACCCTTCGCGGGCGCCGGGTTCCGGGCTCGGGCGAAGGAAGTATTGAAATATCTGGTATCCCTGCGGGAAGGTTCACCTGAGCGGCACTAGGAGATCCCGGCCACTTTCGGTTCCCGGTTCTCAGGTCTTCATTCCCGATTCTTGCGTGTGTCGAGCGTTAGCCAGTAGCATTTGCCCGTCGTCGGCCATCATGCGGGTGAAATCAGAAATCCCCCCTGGGGAGGAAACCTTTCGTCCCTAGCCGGCACCTGCAGCCCACCTACCATCGCATACGTCTTCAGTCAGGGTCCCGTTTTTCAATGATTCATTTGCCACAAAATTCTTGACTGGACGCCACATTTTCGCTATCTTTATTTAGACCAAGTCTAAATAAGGAGCCGGCAGATGCGAGTGATAATTCACCTGTTTTTCGTCCTCTCCCTCACCTTTCTTCCAACAAGATTCACGCACACTCAAGAACAGCCTTCAACCAGTGAGCAAATGCTTGAAGTGGGTGAATCGCAGGCCGCGACACCCATCGGCGGCTATGGCAACGCGTTCTACCAGCATGATGCAAATGCCGACGCTGCACGTGTCAACTTTGAGCGTTTCGTCCTGTTCATCGGCCACAGGTTCAGTGAAAAGATTTCCTTCTTCAGCGAATTGGAAGTGGAGGATGCGAAGTTAGAAGGGGGAGAACCCGGGGGAGAAGTAGCCCTGGAACAGGCATACCTGAAATTCATTCTCGACAGAAATACATACATCGTCGCGGGTCTCTTCATTCCGCGCATCGGCATACTCAATGAAGATCATCTTCCCAACAGGTACAACGGCAACGAGCGGCCCCTGGTCGAACGATATGTGATCCCATCCACCTGGCGCGAGCTGGGCGTTGGACTCTACGGGAATCTCGGCCGGATTCCCCTCCGCTACACCATTGCCGTGGTCAATGGTTTGAACTCTGGCGGATTCGAACATGGCTCGGGCATTCGCGGCGGTAGATATGAGGGGCGTGAAGCATCGGCGAACAATCTTGCCGTGACAGGCGCGTTGCAGTTCCAGGCGGGCGATCTTCGACTGCAGGTGTCCGGCTACGGCGGAGGATCGGTTGGGCTCCCCTCGAGTGTGGCCGACACCCTGGGCCTCGCTTCAGGCATCTTTGCCACGCCAGTGCTGCTTGGGGAAGCGCACGCAAGATATGAAAAAGGGGGACTGCAGGCGAAGCTTCTCGGAACGATAGTCTCCATCCCTGAAGCCGCCAGCATCAATGCCGCTTTCGCCAATAACACCCCTCAGCGTATCTGGGGCGCCTATGCTGAACTTGGTTACGATGTGCTTTCAGCTGTGCGGAATGAGCCTCCACATCCTCAGCTTGTCGCCTTCGTTCGGCTCGAGCGGTTCGATTTGAACGCTACGATCCCAGCCAACGGAGTAACAGATCCGACTTTGAACCAGACACATGTTATCGGCGGTCTCACCTACCTTCCACATCCAAATGTCGTCGTTAAGGCGGACATCCGGTTGGCCCAAACCGGTGACCAAAATCAGGCTCTCACTGGAGGACCAGCCGTCCCCTCCTATGAATCCAGAAACACATTTGTGAACCTGGGCATCGGGTTCTCATTCTAAGGAGCAAAAATTGGATAGGAGAGATTTCCTCAGATCTACATGTACGTTTTGCATGGCGGCGGGGACCGGACTTCTTGCGACGTCCCTCAGTTCGTGCGCGGGGCCACCAATGCTCGAGGCATCGGTTATCGATCATCGGATCACTGTCCCGCTTTCGGCATTTGTTGGATCCGACTTCCAGATCATTCAGCCCGAGGGATTTCTCTTTGATATCGGCCTGGTTAAAGGCGCTGATGGAAAATTCCAGGCCTTTGTTCTGGAATGCACGCATGCTTCTACCCAACTGACGCCCGCCGGCGACGGGTACACCTGTCCCGAACATGGGAGCACCTTCGACATCAAGGGGAAAGTCACTCGGGGACCCGCGCAGCTTCCGCTCCGGCAACTCCAGACCGCAGTATCTTCTGACAGCGTAACGATTTACCTCAGGTAATTCGGTGGGGGCTTTAGAGGGAACGGTCGTACGAACTTGAACGTTATAATTCGCCGTCAGAGAGGACTTCACAAATGCCTATCCCCCATTCTCCAATCATTCGAAAGGAGCATTCGCATGCAGCCAACGGTCAAAGCAGGTATCGTCCTGGGTATTCTGGTGGTTGTCTGGACGTTTTTCATGGGAATCACCGGATGGTACAAGGACCC
>JAGDMJ010000175.1 GCA_017860555.1 Bacteroidota bacterium | reverse complement strand
AACCTCCTACCCAATCAACGCAAGAGAGCCTTCCGAGGGTTCCCCAGAAGGGGTCAGAAAAGGCGCGCGTACAGCGCGATGGTTGCCTTTCACAGAAGGTTACCGTAACTTGCCGACAACCCGCACGTCCTTACTACTCACACCCAGAGAATCGATCCATGAATGGAATACCTGTTCTCCACGTCGAAGGCGACTGCATTTCCAGGGCATGGGAGAACTCCCTGATCGAACTCCACACGAACGGATGCCGCATCAAGACCCAGTATGACAAAGGGGACGATCCCCCGAGCATCGATGCGACAATGCTGATCACGATTCACGATCCGATGAAAGAACCGATGATCCACAAGGATTTTCCCGCAGGTCCCGAGGACTTGCAGGAGTACGTGATGGAGGTTTGTGAGGGGATCAAAGACCACCTGGTGCGCGACCCTGACGATCCCGAGGATACGCGTTGGGAGTACACCTATCATCAGCGGCTCTTTGAATATGCCGGGCTCGGGGCCGGACCGTTCAATCAGATCGACACCATGGCCCGCAAGCTTGCGGAGACCCCATTCACCCGACGCGCCCAATCGATCACCTGGAAGGTCTGGGAAGACAATGACTGTTACGACCCTCCGTGCCTCCAGAGCATCTGGTGCCGCATCACGGAGGAGGATGCACGGCCTGTGCTGAGCATGAATGTCCGCTTCCGCTCCAATGATGCCTACAAGGCGGCATTCATGAACATGTTCGCGCTGGTCCAGCTTCAGAAGCGGATTGCGGAAAAGGTCTCGGAGCGGCTCGGGAAGTCCGTCACCCTCGGGCGCTACTGCCATCTTGCAGACAGCTATCACATTTATGGGTCGTATTTTCATGAGTTCGAAGCGCGTTTCCTGGAGGCATTGAAGGAACGCTCGTTCGAAGAGCGCACGATGTCGTATGAAGACCTGCGGGAGTTCATGGAGGCCGCCCGTCCCATGATCCTGGAAAAAGCCAGGCAGATGGCGCGGTGACGCGCTTTTGCCTCCAGCCGGCGGCGGGTATCTCAAACGGTTTCAGTCCAGAACGTCGTCCCGCGACGCCTTTTTTCACCACGGTTCCCAGGAACGTTGCAGGGTGCTCCGGCGTTATGAAAACAGAATTTGCAGCAAATGGAGATGCGCTATGAAGATCGGCATCATCGGAACCGGAATTGTCGGGCAAACCCTCGCTGAAAAGCTCTCCGCTCTTGGTCATGACGTGGTCATCGGAACGCGGGATGTCGCTGCGACACGGGCGGGGACAGAACCGGGACGGTATGGCACACCGCCGTTCAGCGTCTGGCAGGTGCAGCACCCGGAGGTCCGGCTTGAATCCTTTGCCGGAACCGCTATGCATGGCGAAGTGCTGATCAATGCCACGAACGGCTCCGGGTCCATCGAAGCCCTCAGGGCGGCGGGGGAAGCAAACCTCAACGGGAAGATCCTGATGGATATCGCCAATCCACTCGACTTTTCCAAAGGCATGCCTCCGTCGCTGACGGTCTGCAATACGGATTCGCTGGGGGAGCAGATACAGCGCGCTTTTCCGAATGCCAGGGTTGTGAAGACGCTTAACACCGTGAATGCGCTCGTCATGGTCAACCCGGGACTGGTGGGCGGCGGGGATCACCATATGTTTGTCTGCGGCAATGACGTGGGGGCCAGGGAAAAAGTTGCCGGGTGGTTGAAAGATTGGTTTGGATGGAAGAACGTGATTGATCTGGGTGATATTTCAAACGCCCGAGGCGCGGAGATGATTCTGCCGATCTGGGTGAGGTTGATTGGTGCGTTGAAGACGCCGATGTTCAATTTCAAGATTGTCCGGTGACGGGTCCCTGACGGCCGCGCGTATTCGGCTCGTTTGCACTGCACGGAGTCGGGCTTCTCCTGTGGGACCTGCCGAGACGACCGACCCCTGCTCCGATCCCCTCCTTGATTGTCCATTCGTAAATCCCTACATTCCCGCATCTGCTCAGGAACCTTCCCCATGTTCGACGAGCTTCACAAGCATATCGCTCGACGCGTCGAGATCACTGACGATGAATTTGCCCTCTGCACCACGTTCATGATCTCCCGGAAGCTCCGACGGAAACAGTTCCTGGTCCAGGAAGGAGAGACGGACAAGTATATCGCGTACGTAACCCACGGCTGTCTGCGTACCTACACTGTTGACGAGAAGGGTGAAGAGCACATACTGGCTTTCGCGATCGATGATTGGTGGGCCTCCGATCTCCAAAGCTTCCTTACCGGGGAGCCCGCGACATTCAATATCGATGCGCTGGAGGATTCCCGGCTCGTGCTCCTCGATCGTGAGGCCCGCGAGAAGTTGATGCGAGCAGTGCCGAAGATGGAGCGCTTCTTCCGACTTCTGCAGGAGGCGAACTATGTTGCAACCCATCGCCGGATCAGCGAAACGCTCAGCAAGACGGCCGAAGAGCGGTATCTCAATTTTCTGAAAAAAAATCCTCAACTGGTCCAGCGTATTCCGCAGAAGTACATCGCATCCTACCTCGGCATCACACCGCAATCTTTGAGCCGCATCCGCAAGGAACTTATCGTAAAACCCTGATTACCCCAGGTTAACTCCATTTCTTACCCTCCGCGAAGGGCCGGAGAAGGCCGAGCTGTTATATTACAGAAAAAGAACAGCGGGCTAACGTAAACCAAGCAGAGAGGCAAAAACAATGGCACAATGGCACATCGATCCGGCTCATTCGGATGTCAAGTTCAAGATCAAGCATCTCGTCGTCTCGACGGTTACCGGGCGTTTCGGGGATTTCAACGCGGTCATCGAGACAGAGAACCAGGACTTCTCCGATGCACGCATTTCGTTTGAGGCTGACGTGAACGGCATCAATACCAACAACGAACAGCGTGATGCGCACTTGAAGTCGCCTGATTTCTTCGATGCGGCAAAGCACCCGAAGATCACGTTCCGCTCCACCTCGGTGACCCCTGTGTCGGAGGCTGAACTCAAGGTGACGGGAGATCTGACGATCCGAGGGGTGACCCGTTCCGTGCTATTGGATGTGTCCTACAACGGTACGGTTGCCGGTTTCGGCGGAAAGAAGGTCGCCGGCTTTGAGATCACAGGAATGATCAATCGATTCGACTATGGACTCACGTGGAACGCGATGACGGAAGCGGGTGGGGTGGTCGTGTCAAGCGACGTGAAGCTGGACATAGCCGCGGAGTTCAACCAGGTCGAGGAAGTGGCGAAAGCCGCGTAGGGACAAACACTCATCCAGGAGTGCAAGGACGGAAAGCCTCCGGTCTGCGTGACCGGGGGCTTTTTCTTGAGCAGAAGAGAATTCAAGCCTCGTCAGCCTGTATATCCGCCTCTCGAAGACCGGGGCGAATGCTAATGTGGAGGCGGTTCGGCCGGCAGCATACCTGGCAGTCTTCCACGTAGACCTGATTCATCCCCCCGGTCACGTCGACCACGACGTCATTCTGCTCGAAGCAGTAAATGCATGTGTACCACGCCTCGATTTCCATGCTCAAAGATACACCTCTCTCTTGTTTCCCGCAACTTGCGTCTTTCCCGCGAGGTGCGTAATTTGCACCCACCGGAGGTATTCCGCCACCACGAACACCGATCCATGAGTTGCCCACACGTCGTTTCCAGCCCGTGCGATTCCCCCGGAGTCTATTCACCATTCGTCAATCACGGATGAAGTATAACGGTCGATATCCGCTGTTTCCCGCCGACCGGATCGGAACATATCCGGTGGTGGAACGATCCAACAGGGTGACCCTGGAAAATCTTCTCAGCCCGGACTCTGTCCTGCGGACCCGGTATGATCTTGAAGATCAGGGCGCCACACTGGCAAAGCTCGCGCTCCGCATCGCGGCGGCGATTCGGTCCGATCGGCCGGTCATCTGGTTCATTGGAGCACATGTTGTGAAGAACGGGCTGGGACCGCTCCTCGTGGACCTGATCCGGCGGAGAGCCATCACGCTGGTCGCCACCAACGGCGCTGGCGCAATTCATGATTTTGAGCTTGCCCTCATCGGCCAGACGAGTGAGCACGTGCCGCGCGGACTGTCGGAGGGGAGATTCGGCATGGCCCGGGAGTTTGGTTATATCAACGCGGCGCTGGCAGAAGGAGAGGAACAGAAGCTCGGATTCGGTGAGGCGCTGGGAAGGTTCATCTGCGACCCTGTGTTCCGGCATGCCGTGGAGACGAGGCTCGCTCCGAACCGCCAGGTGGATTTTACCCATGCTGAGACCAGCATCATCGCGGCCGCGTATGAACAGGGTGTGCCACTTACAGTCCATGTCGGGGTGGGAACCGACGTGATCGATCAGCATCCGAACTTCGACGGCTCGGCCAAAGGAGGCTGCTCCGGGCGAGACTTCCTTATTTTCGCCCAGGAGATTACACGAGTCGGAGGGGGAGGAGTCGTGCTGAACGTGAGCTCTGCGGTGACGGGGCCCGAGGTCCTGCTGAAGGCGGTCTCCATGGCGGGAAACGTCGGGAAGGCGCCTGCCGGGATTGTCACCGCGGATTTTGACCTGAGCCCCTACTGTCCGGACAATATGCAGAACGAGAGCAGCCCGGACTACTACGTGCGTCATCAGAAGAGCGTGGCCACCCGCATCCCTCAGGCATTTGGTGGAGAGGGCTTCTATGTTCGGGGTGATCACCGGGTGACGGTGCCCCGTCTCTATCAGGAAATCATCAGAAGCCTCGAAGGCGGACCGATCACATGAACAAGAAGCTGAGCGACATTCTGGAAGGATTCGGCCGATTGCGTATCGGTGTGGTGGGGGATTTCTGCATTGACGCGTACTGGCTCCTGGACCGGACGCACGACGAGCGTTCCCTGGAAACCGGGAAACCCACGAATGCCATCTGCGAACAGTCCTATGGCCTCGGAGGGGCGGGCAATGTGGTCAGCAACCTCGCCGCCGTTGGCGTCGGAGAGGTATCAGCTTTCGGGGTGATCGGCGACGATATCTTTGGAAGGGAGATGCTGGAATTGTTGCGTCGCCTGGGAGTAAAAAGTGCCGGTATGCTCGTGCAGCCGAAGGATTGGGCGACGGCGGTCTATGCCAAGCCGTATATCGACCTTGAGGAACAAGAGCGATTCGATTTCGGCCGATTCAACAGGATCACCGACGAGACGGCGGACCGGCTCCTGGCGTGTCTTGACGAGCGTATGAAGACGCTCGATGCGGTGATCATCAATCAGCAGTTGAAGCAGGGGATCCACAGTGATCATCTGATCGCCGGGCTGCAGTCTCTCGTCGATCGCCACCGGGATCGGATCTTTCTCCTTGACGCACGGGATATCTCTGACCGCTACCGCGGCATGATCTTCAAACTCAATGCAGCGGAGGCCGCACGCCTCTGCGGACAGGAACGCGTGGTCAACCAGGCCGTTACGGTGGAGGAATTGACCGAATACGCCACGCAGATCAGCGCGCGCACGGGGAAAGAGGTGATCATCACGCGCAGCGACCGAGGGATCATGGCGTATGACCGGCAGGCTGTCCACCAGGTCCCCGGTATTATGGTCGTCGGCCCGACGGATCCGGTTGGTGCCGGTGATACCACGGCATCGGCCATCACCGCCAGCCTTGCCGGCGGAGCCGCCATTGCCGATGCCATCGAGGTGGGAAATTACGCAGCCGGGGTGACGGTCAGGAAACTGCGGCAGACCGGAACCGCGACACAGGCGGAAATCCGTGAACTGGCAGCCTACTGCGACTATGTGTACCACCCGGAGATCGCCGAAGATATTAGAAAGAGGACTGTCTGGAAGAATTCCGAGATCGAGATCATTTCTCAGACTCCCTCGCAGGGGATCAAGCATGTCATCTTCGATCATGATGGGACCATTTCCACGCTCCGGGAAGGGTGGGAACAGATCATGGAGCCGGTCATGATCAAGGCGATTCTGGGAAAGCAATACCTTGGTGCTCCCGAGGAGCTTTATCAACGGATCGTGCGCAGGGTGCGCGAATACATCGACCAGTCCACGGGCATCGAAACGATCGTGCAGATGCAGACGCTTGAGGCAATGGTCCGACAGTACGGCCTCGTCCCACCGGAAGAAATCCTGGATGCAACGGGATATAAAGGTATCTATAATGAGGCCTTGATGGAAATGGTCCGGAAGCGCACGAACAAGCTCCGGCGGGGCGAACTAGACCAGGCCGATTTCACCATCAAGGGAGCGAGGGAATTTCTGCAGAGCCTGTTCGAACAAGGAACCAAGCTGTATCTGGCCAGTGGGACAGACCAGGCCGATGTTGAACAGGAGGCGAAGGCCCTTGGGTATGCTGCGCTTTTTGAAGGGCGCATCTATGGGTGGGGGGGGAAGGGGACAGGATCGGCAAAGAAGATGGTGATCGAGCAGATACTTCGGGAGAACCAGCTCTCCGGGGCAGAGCTTGCCTGCATAGGCGACGGGCCTGTTGAATTGCGTCTCGCAAAGAAAGTGGGCGGATTTGCCCTCGGGGTTGCGTCGGACGAGGTGCGGCGGTACGGCCTGAACCCTTCCAAGCGGACGCGACTGATTAAGGCCGGGGCGGATATCGTCGTTCCCGACTTCTCCCAGCGTGAGATCGTGGCGGAACTCCTGACGCGCCGGTAGTTCCGCTCGCCCCAGGTTCCGTCAGGCTCTCTTGCGAGGAATGGGGTCCGTGGGCATTCGCCGGAGGATGTGTTCCTCACAAGTATCTGCCTGCCTGAAACCATGCCGGCAGTTCTCATGTTACGAATGCCAGGTACAGGCCAGGCAGCGGCGGCAGCCCACCACACATATTCACAAGGCCAGACGAGGATACGATGAACCCTTACCCGATCTCCGACGAACAGGTATGTTTCTATGAAGAGAATGGCTATATCCGGCTGGACAATGTCCTCGCCCCCACGGAAGTGGACGTCCTTCGCGGCGCTCTGGCTCGGGCAGTCGAAGATAAGAACAAGTACAACCTTAACCTTGGTCCGCGTACCGATGAAGGATATACGAAGGTATTCCTCC
>JAGDMJ010000174.1 GCA_017860555.1 Bacteroidota bacterium | reverse complement strand
AGGATGGATGGTCTGTTGATGCAACGACAAGATATGTGAAACGTTGCAGGAAACATAGTTAAAGAGTGTTAGAACGTGTTAACAAGTGTGAACAGGCAGTGCAAAAATGGGCGCAAACATGTACATTGGGATCATGAAAAGACGGCGCTGGTTTTTTCGACTCATGGTTGCTGTGATCGTAGTCTCGTTGATCGGGCTGCTGGCAGTACAGGTCTATCTACTCAGTTCGGCTCTGGAGCTCAAGGAGCAGACCCTGCGGACCAATGCTCTGGGGGCCCTCGCGAACGTGGCGCAGCAACTCGAGGTGCGGGAAGCGGTATCGCACACGCTCACCGTCCGTGCGGCATCCGGTCCCGCGAAAGGGCGCTGGGTAAGCGTGACCACAAAGTTGGACGAGGAGAGAAGGTCCATGGGGAGCGACAGCGCCTCCAGAGCGCTTCTGACGACGCAGGTCATGCCCCTGCGCGTGTCGGGCGACACGGTGTACTATCGTGTCGAGTCGCCGCAGCGCGTGCTCCTGAAGATGCGTGACCTGGCGGAGAACCGTGATACGGTTCTGGTAGACACCTTCAAGACGCGCGGCAGCTATGCGATAGCAGTGCGCACCCAGAAGTTCGCCGATGGCTTCTTCTACGAGTATACCGCTGACAGCTCCACTTTCTATGTGGACGCGGGCAAAGGGGCGCGGGCATCGTTTGTCTCCACACCAGCTTCCGGAAAAGAGAAACAGGAGCTCGTGAGCCAGGTGGTGGATCGGCTGGTGGTGGCCGAACGAGAGCCTATCGAGACTCGGGTCAAGCCGGTCGTCCTGGACTCCCTCCTGGGGGCCAACTTGCGCGATGCCGGTGTTCCCACCGAGTATGCCTACGGGATCGTCGCTGAAACCGACAGCCTGCCGAAACTCGTCCGTCCGGCGAACTACGGCCAGGATCTTCTGGCGTCAAACCTGCGCACACGCCTGTTTCCGGCGGACATCTTTTCTCCCCGGCACGACCTTGTCCTGTATTTTCCTTCGCAGGGCACGTTCCTCCTGCAGCAGATCTGGCCTCAGCTGGCAGCCACCATCGTCTTCATGGCCATCATCGTATTCAGTTTCATCTTTACGTTGCGCACGATCGTCGAGCAGAAACGCGTGGCGCTCCTGATGACCGATTTCATCAACAACATGACCCATGAGTTCAAGACCCCCATCTCCACGGTGGCGCTTGCCGTGGAAGCGATCCTGCGTCCGGACGTGATCTCGCTGCGCGAGAAGATCCAACGCTACAGCGGCATCATCATGGAAGAGAACGGGCGGATGCGCAAGCAGGTCGAGAAGATCCTGCAAATGGCAGTCCTTGAGCGGGGCGAATACGAACTCCATATGTCTCCCGTGGATGTGCATGAGGTCATTCAGAAAGCCATTGAAGGGATCGCCCTGCAGGTGGAGGGAAGAAAGGGCACAGTGACGTGCAGCTTTGAGGCGCGTTCTTCCGTGGTGCAGGCCGATCCAGTCCATCTGACCAACATCATCAACAATCTTCTGGATAATGCGAACAAGTACTCTCCCGAGACTCCGCGGATCCTGGTTTCCACGCATAACGTCGACGACAAGCTGGTAATCCGGGTCACGGACAATGGCATCGGCATCCAGCCGGAAGACCTGCCGAAAGTGTTCGACAAGTACTATCGGGTGCCCACGGGCAATCTGCACGATGTGAAGGGATTCGGGCTGGGCCTGAGCTACGTGAAGCTGATGGTGACAGCGATGGGAGGGGAAGTGGGAATGAGTAGCAAGTATGGAGAGGGAACGACAGTTGAGGTGAAGCTGACAGTGAAGCATGAAGAATAGCTCTGGACTTTCATGAAGATACTTCTGCTTGAGGACGACGCGAACCTCGGTTTCATCCTCCAGGAGCACCTGGAGCTGGAGGGATACTCCGTGAAGCTCTGCACGAACGGCGAGGAGGGAGCAAAGGCGGTCAAGGCGGCGCGGTATGACCTCTGTTTGGTTGACGTCATGATGCCGAAGAAGGACGGGTTTTCGTTCGCGCGCGAGGTGCGGCAGACGGATCAGCAGACGCCGCTCATTTTCCTTACTGCGAAGTCGCTGAAGGAAGACCGGATTGAAGGTTTTCGGATCGGCTGCGACGATTATGTGACGAAGCCGTTCAGCATGGAAGAGCTGATGCTGAGGATCCGGGCGGTCCTGAAGCGGGTCAGGCCCCCGGCTGAGCCGGAGCCCACCGCCGGTCCGTTCACGATCGGGCAGTATTTGTTCGACCACGGCAGGCAGGTTCTACAATACAGGAAGGAAGAGAGGAAGCTCACCTCACGCGAGGCGGACCTGTTGCGTCTGCTGTGCGTGCATCTGAACACTGTGCTCGAACGGGACGAAGCGCTCCGCACTCTCTGGGGGAGCGACAGCTTCTTCAACGGCCGGAGCATGGACGTGTTCATCTCACGCCTGCGGAAGTATCTTCGGCGGGATAAGAACGTGGAGATCCTCAACGTGCACGGGAAGGGATTCAAGCTCGTGGTGCGTTGAGCAACGTATTCCCCAACCATCGTTCAACGTTCATGGGTTCGTTGTTCAACGTCTACACGTTCGCTCTTCTACACCTCTTTCAGCCCCGATGGAAGCCTCGGTGACGAAAGAAGCTTCCCGAATTCTTCCCAGCGTTTCTCCGGATTGTCCGCCGTCCCCCCTCGGGATTCGATGTATCGCTTCACCAGGTCCTGCCCCAGGTTATAATTGATCACGTAACTCCGGTACTGGTCGAAGAAGCGCGTGCGCTGTTGCGCCCGCTCGGGGGACATCAGGGCGTAGTTGACCAGCCACTCGGCCGCCTGCTCGCGTGTCATTGACCCGTTCAGATAACCACGCGCCGCTTCGTTCCCGGCATAGTTCAGGCGCGCCACGAGCGCGTGAATCCGGTAGTAGTCCTCAGCGCGATTGCCATCCATCCCGGCGGCCGGGAAGAGCACCTCCCGCTCAAAGCCAACCCGCTCCGCCTCCGGAAACGCCATGTCGATCCCGAAGTTTGCCGTCCCTTCGGCGATCAACGACTGCGGACTGAACAGCGCGTACACCGTGAACTCCATCCAGCCCCGTTCGCGCACCAGATGGCGCTCCAGCAGTGCGTTGTACACATGGTGTCCCGGGTATCCTTCGTGGCTCGCCAGGTCTACGGCGCGGTCGATGTAAATGGGAAGATCGGTGTTGATCTGGATCAGGCTGTGGCTGCTTCCCTTGTACCAATTGTATCCGCTCCATGACTTCTTGGTGACGTACTCAATGACGAAGCTCTCGTTGCCCGGGAGCGTAAGGTGCCGCCGTGTCCGTTCACGGCTTTCCTCCACTGCCGCGTGGAAGACCGCGTTGAGCCTTCCCCTGGAGATAATGAAACCCGACTTGTAGGATTCGTACCGCCGCGGGATGGGTCCCTGCCCGGGCAGTACGCTGCCCAGTTCTTCGAGGATCTCCTTGAAGTATTCTTCCGGATGGAGCGGCGGCAAGACATCATACAGGGCCTTCGCCTCCTCGTCGAAAGACAGCTTCGTTCCCTGCAACATTTCCACGCGGGCAACAAGAGATTCAAGCTGGCGTGTGAGGTACTGGAGGCGCAACGACAGCATTTCGTCATTCGGCGGGGGTGCCAGAGAACGGGCCCGACTGAGCGCAGCGGAGGCAGATTCCCTGATCATGTCCAATGAAGGCTGTTCGGCGTCGACCTGGGCACGCAATTCCGGAGGCCCATAGTAGGCATCTACATAGTCGGGATCCTGGAGCCCTACCGAGAGCACGAGTTTGATGTATGATGCTGCCACTTGATCCATGTCCGTGAGAGGTCGGGTGTTAATCATGGGTCACATTCTCCTTGAGGAGTCGATCGATTGTTTGGAAATCGCTCTCTTCAATGTTCCATCCAGCTGCTCCGATATTTTCCTCCGCATGCCGCGTCGTACGAGCGCCCACGATCGCGGATGTGACGACGTTATTTGCCATTACCCAGGACACGGCAAATTGGCCGACGGTTTTTCCATACTTTGCTGCAAGGGGACGGAGCGCCTCGACGATCTTCAAGCCCTTTTCAAGATTCTCGCCGTGGAATTTGTCGCTCTCCTGCCTCCAATCGTCGGGCGCGAGCTTCGACGTGTCGAACTTTCCGCTCAGGAGCCCGGATTGCATCGGGCTGTAGGCCACCACGCCGATGCCATGCTGCCGGCAGTAGGGGAGCACCTCGCGCTCAATGTCCCGTTCCAGCATATTATAGAGAGGTTGGAGGGAGTCCACATGCGCGATCGCCTCGCACCGCTCGAGGAGGGGCACTTTGAAGTTGCTCACGCCGATGAACCGTGTCTTCCCTTCGTCGCGCAGTCGGACCATTTCGCTCCACGATTCCTCGACCGGCGTTCTGAGGTCGGGCCAGTGGAATTGATAGAGGTCGACGTGGTCGGTCTGCAGCCGGCGAAGGCTGTCCTCCATTTCTTTGCGGATGCTCTTCGGTGCCAGGTGCCGTCGGGGGGCGTCGGTCCTGTTTTCCCAGACGAGGCCGCACTTGGTGGCCAGGATGACGGTGTCCCGTTTTCCCTTGAGCGCTCGTCCCACCACTTCTTCCGAATGGCCGAGGCCGTAGGCTGCCGCGGTGTCGATCCAGTTGATGCCGAGGTCAAGCGACCGATGAATTGCTCTGATAGACTCATCATCGTCTGTTTGTCCCCATCCCCACTTCCAGGCTCCGCCAATTGCCCATGCCCCGAGGCCGATCTCGGTAAGAGACACCCCGGAACGGCCGAGTGGTCGCGTTTTCATAGTCGGTCCAACGTGATGGTAAGGCATGGAGGTCTTGAACCGCAATGTGCAAATTCATGTTGAGAGATGCAACGCGGGTAGGAGAACCCGGTTTCTTTGGCTACAGATGAAACAGATGCAGATTTGGGGTACACAGATAAACACCGATGAAGAAATAGGGTACCCAGATGAAGGCGGGAATTGGATGAACACCGATAGTGTTAGGAGTAATACGTTGACAAAGTCCAAAACGGGCCCTAGATTTACATTATGAAAGCCCAGCGCCTTACTCACCCCGCTCCTATCGACAGCAACCCTCTGTCGCTCGCGGAGATTGAGCCTCCCCGCCCTGGACATCGCGAGGTGCGGCTCCGCGTCCATGCGTGCGGTCTCTGCCATACCGACCTGCATATTATCGAGGGAGAGCTGCGGCTTCCCAGGCTGCCACTCATTCCCGGACATCAGATCGTCGGGACGGTGGATGAGGTGGGAAATGCCGTAACACGCATCAGGCCAGGAGAGCGACTTGGCGTGCCATGGCTCCATGCCACGTGCGGCAAATGTGAGTTCTGCAGGTCAGGGCGGGAGAACCTCTGCGACAAAGCGCGCTTCACCGGATATCACGCCGATGGCGGGTATGCCGAGTACACAATCGTCCACGAAGACTTTGCCTATCCCATTCCCAAACAGTTCTCAGACATTCAGGCCGCACCGCTTCTCTGTGCCGGAGTGATCGGCTACCGGGCGCTCCGACTGAGCGGCATCCGAGCGGGACAACGACTCGGAATGTATGGGTTCGGAGCGTCGGCTCATATTGGACTGCAAATCGCCAGACACCAGGGATCTGAGGTGCTTGTCTTCACGCGGAGCAAGCAACACCAGGAGCTTGCCATGGAGCTCGGTGCCACTTGGACGGGAAAGGCGGAGGAGACAGCTCCACACCGGGTGGACGCCGCCATTATTTTTGCCCCTGCCGGACACCTTGTTCCCCATGCGCTCCGTGCGCTGAAGAAAGGAGGGACCGTTGCGCTTGCAGGCATCCACATGAGCCCGCTCCCTGAAATGGAATATGCCCTTCTCTATGAAGAGCGTACACTCCGGAGCGTCGCCAACAGCACCAGGGACGATGTGCGGGAGATGCTCCAGATTGCGGCGGAAATCCCGGTCCGCACTGAAGTTGAAACATTTTCGCTGGAGGAAACGAACGCCGCCCTGACCAAACTCAAGAAGAGCGAGATACGGGGGTGCGGGGCGGTGAGGGTGAGCGGGTGAATGACGAATATCGGATGTCGAATTCTCAATGATGAAGGGGGGTGGGGGGGGTGAGCTACATCAGCCCCACGGGATCAACATCGACGATGAGGCGCACGTCGTTCTTGCGGCCGGGCTTGAACGTGCCCAGCGTGGCGTGCAAGGAATGACGGAGCAGTGAGCCCGATGGGTCGAGACGCTTCAGGTTCTTGATGATGATGTGCCAGCGGTACTGCTTGTTGATCCTGGCGATCACGGCAGGTGCAGGACCGAGGACGGAGAAGGTTCCGTTGTTGCCCTTGAGATGCATGGCAAACCGTTCGGCGAGCTCTCGCACCTTTTCTTCGTCTTCGCCTTTCGTCTCCACAAGTACAAGCCGTGAGAATGGCGGGTAATCCAGTTCCCGGCGCGCCTCAAGCTCCTGGCTGTAGAACGAACTGAAGTCGTGATCGACGACATGCTGCAGCGTGTAGTGCTGCGGCTGATAGGTCTGAATGATCACTTCGCCGAGAAGCGTGCTTCGCCCGGCGCGCCCTGAGACCTGTGTCAGCAGCTGAAACGTCCGTTCGGACGAGCGGAAGTCGGGCAACAGCATCTGCGTATCGGCCGAAATGACTCCCACCAGTGTCACCCGGGCAAAATCCAATCCTTTTGCCACCATCTGTGTGCCGAGCAGGATATCCGCCTCGCCCCGTTCGAATTGTCCCAGCAGCCGGTCATGCGCCCCCTTGCGCGACGTGGTGTCCCGATCCATGCGCAGCACCCTTGCGCCGGGGAAGAGCCTGTCGAGGTCTTGCTCCACGCGTTGCGTCCCTGCTCCGTGGAGTGCGACATTCGTGCCCTGGCACTCGGGGCAGACGTTGTGCGGGGCGCGTATCAGCCCGCAATAATGGCAGCGAAGATGTTTCCGCGTCAGATGATATGTCAGGGTAACATTGCAGTTGTCGCACCGCTCGGCGTAACCGCAGTCGGGGCATTCTACGAACGGCGCGAATCCGCGACGGTTCTGCAGCAGGATAACCCCTTCCTTC
>JAGDMJ010000173.1 GCA_017860555.1 Bacteroidota bacterium | reverse complement strand
CTCATAGGTCTCACGCGCGATGGCCACGCCTTCAGCGAAACCTTCTTCTTTCGTCGTGGTCTTGCGCATCCGTGCAAGGATCTCTGGAGGCACGCTTGCGCCCGGGACCTCATTGTTCATAAATTCGGCATTGCGGTAGGATATGAGCGGCCAGATACCGCAGATCAATGGGATCTTTACATGGTCAATCCGCTTCATAAAGCGCTCAAGGATCTTCAGGTCGAACACCGGTTGGGTGATCATGTATTCCGCGCCGGCCTGGATCTTCCAGTCGAGCCTCCGCAGCTCTTCATCGAGATTGATGGCACCAGGATTGACGCCAACGCCGATGCTGAAACCGGTCGGGTCCCCGATCGGATTGCCGGCGAGATCCAGCCCATGGTTAAGCCGGTTGATCAGGTTGGTAAGCCCGATCGCGTCCACGTCAAACACCGCGGTAGCGTCGGGGTAGGTGCCGAGCTTGGGAGGATCACCGGTGATCGCCAGGATATTGCGCAGCCCCAGCGCCCACGATCCGAGCAGGTCGGACTGCATGCCGATCACGTTCCGGTCCCTGCACGCGAAGTGCAGCACCGTCTCGATGCCCACGTCCCGCTGGATGATCGATGCCAGTGCAAGCGCGGACATGCGGGCCGAGGCCCGGGGCCCGTCAGGAATGTTGATCGCGTCGATCCCGAAATGGTGTAGCCGTCGCGCCTTCGCCACTTCCTTCGCCGGGGAGATGCCACGCGGCGAAACGAGCTCCACAAGAGTGACGAATTCCTTCCGCAGCAACTTGTTGGCAAGACGGGATTTCTCGGTGCGATCGTAGACCTTCACCGTTTCCGGCGCGGTCACCTTCAAATCCGCCTCCACGCGATCCAGCCTCTTGGCGGGTTGCAGCGCGTGTATGGCTCGCCTGATCGCGCGGATGTGCTCCGGATTGGTCCCGCAACATCCTCCCACAATGACGGCGCCGGTCTGAATGAACCGCTTCGCGTATTCCGCCATGTACTCCGGGGAAGCCATATAGATGTTCCTTCCCCCGACGTTTTGCGGAAGGCCTGCGTTGGGTTGTACGGAGATCGGGAGCGTCGTGAGCAGCTTCAGATCCTCCAATGCCTCGAGCATCGACTTGGGTCCAACGGAGCAGTTCATTCCCACCACGTCCACTCCGAGACGGTTCGCTTCGGCCACGAAGTTCTCCAGCGTGGCGCCGCTGAGCAGTTTTCCCTCGTCATTGATCGTGACCTGTGCCACGATAGGGATCTCGCTGTTCAGCTCCTTCACCGCACGCACAGCCTGAACGATCTCCGGAATGAGTGAGAACGTCTCAAAGATAATAAGGTCTGCTCCGCCATCGAGCAGCCCTTTGATCTGCTCGCGGAAGGCCTCCCTGGCTTCATCGTAGGAGAGCTTGCCGAGCGGCTCGATCTGGACGCCGAGCGGGCCGACTGAACCGGCAACGAGCGTCGTGTCCTTTGCTGCGGCCTTCGCGATCTGGGCCCCTTTCAGGTTGATCTCATAGACTCTCCCTTCCAGTCCTTGCGGTGCGAGCTTGAACCGGTTGGCCCCGAACGTATTTGTCTCAATCGCGTCCGCGCCGGCGGCAATGTAGTCCTTATGGACGCTTGTGACGATATCGGGGTTCGTCAGGTTCAACTCATCGAAGCAGGTATTGATGTAAATCCCTTTTTCGTAGAGGTAGGTCCCGACACCGCCGTCGAACAGGACAATGCCACTTTGCAGCTTCTCCCGGAAGTTAGCCATCAGATACTCCGCGCCTGTCTCCAATGATGTTCGTCTCTGCAATGTACAAAAACGGGGTTTGAGAAACATCCTTCAGAGTCCGACGGGTCACGCTGTTGTCAGACCGTTGTTCTGACACCCCCGGTTGGACCAACCGCAGCGTTGCCACCGGAAGTTTCCCCCCTCCGTGCCGGTCAGGTGCCAGGCGAGTTTCGGATACCGGATGATATCCCCCACTCCTCACATTTTTCCCGCTTTTTGTTGAGCATGGGCCTCCGTTTTTGCGTAAATTGGCCCGACGGAACCGGGAAGACGCCGCCCCGGCGGAACCCAAGTGGCACAATCCTGTGTTCATTGTATCTTTCGGAGGATTCCTTACGTATGAGTAAAAATATGTATATTCCACAGAAAGGTGACCAGATGCACCCATTCAGAGATGTGACGATCTGCCTTCTCAGCCTCTCCCTCATGGCCGAGGGATCCTTCACTCAGGAGCGCGATCGGGGCAAGGTTCCGGACAAGTACAAATGGAACCTGGCTGACATCTACCCCTCGGAAGAAGCCTGGAAGAAAGCCAAGGATAGCCTCACGGCGGAGATTCCAACCGTCGACCAGTTCCGGGGGAAACTTGCTTCGTCCCCTGCCACCCTGGCAAACTGCCTTGAGGCCGTGAGCAGCCTTACCAAAGAACTCACCCGTGTCTACGTGTACGCGAGCCTGGCTTCGGACCTGGACACGAGAGACGCAAAACATCTGGCGATGGTTCAGGAAATGGGCCAGATCGCTTCGGAATTCTCCGCGCGCGCTGCCTACATCCAACCTGAGGTCCTGAAGATGGAGAAAACAGAGATCGACCGGTTCGTGCGGGAGGAACCCCGGCTCAAAGTCTACCGGCATGATCTGGACGACATCCTCCGCCGCAAGGCACACACGGGGACCGAAAACGAGGAGAAAATCATCGCCGATGCAAGCCTGATGGCCGACGGCCCGGACAACATTTACTCCATTTTTTCCAACGCCGATTTTCCTTTTCCCGAGGTCACACTGTCCGACGGCAAGACCGTGAAGCTGGACAAATCGGCTTTCAACCTGTACCGCGCGGTGCCGAACAGGGAAGACCGGCAGAAGGTCTTTGAGGCGTACTTCGCGAAGACGAACGAATACCGACGTACTTTCGGCACGCAACTCTACGCCCAGGTCAAGAAGGACATGTTCTACATGAAGGCACGGAACTACCCTTCGAGCCTTGCCTCCGCTCTGGACAACGCCAACATTCCGGTCGAGGTCTACAAAAGCCTGGTCGACGGCGTGAACGCAAACCTCGCCACCTTCCATCGCTACCTCAATCTGCGCAAGCGAATGCTCGACGTGGATCAATTGCACTATTTTGACCTCTACGCACCGGTGGTGAAGAGCGTTGACCTTGCCTATTCCTACGAAGAGGCGCAGGGCCATATTCTTGCCTCCCTCTCCCTTCTCGGCCCGGACTATGTGGCGACCGCCAAGAAAGGTTTCGCCGAACGCTGGGTGGACGTGTATCCGAACACCGGCAAACGCGCTGGCGCCTATTCCCAGGGTTCGGTGTACGATATTCATCCGTACATGCTCATGAACTACAACGGCAAGTATGACGACATGAGTACGCTCACGCATGAGTTCGGCCATACCATGCACAGCTACCTCTCGAACAAGAATCAACCGTACCCGACGTCGCAGTATTCAATCTTCGTTGCGGAAGTGGCGTCGACATTCAACGAAGCCCTCCTGATCGACCACATGCTTAAGAGCACTCAGGATGACGGCGTTCGGCTCTCGATGCTTGGCAGCTACCTGGACAATTTCAAGGGGACGGTATTCCGGCAGACCCAGTTCGCCGAGTTCGAGCTGCGCATCCATGAGATGGCGGAGAAAGGACAATCATTGACCGGTGACCAGCTGGACAAGCTGTATCTGGATATTACCCGCAGGTACTACGGGCATGACAAAGGGGTCTGTGTGGTGGATGACAATGTGAAGGCCGAGTGGGCGAATGTGCCGCACTTCTACTACAACTTCTACGTCTTCCAGTACGCGACCTCCTTCACCGCATCTGCGGCACTCTCCGAGAAAGTGCTCTCGGGCGATACTGCCGCCAGGGACCGTTATCTTGCACTGCTGAAATCGGGAGGATCGGATTATCCCATCAACCTCCTGAAGACAGCGGGTGTGGATATGACCGCGTCCCAGCCGTTGGAGCTCACCATGAAGAAGATGAACAGAATCATGGACGAGATGGAGAAGATTCTGGACAAGAAGAAATGACGAGGGAGGGGGAACGCAGAACTGAAGACTGAGGACGTTGTCAGAAGAGCCCCTTTCGGGGCTCTTCCATCTTTACCCCATCACATGAGAACGCGGAGGCCTCTGAGCTTTTTTTCCGCTTGGAGGACTTCCTGGGCAGGCACCATCACCTTAAGTTCATTGACAATATGTCCGTCAAACTCCCCTGATGCCCTGAATAGCGTGTAGTCCGGGGCACCCAGAGAGAGAGGGCTCGCTTTGCGGGAAAAAACGACCGGATGGAGGCCTTCCTTCTCCAGGCAGTCTCTGGCAAACTCTGCCTGCGCAACATCGCTTGTGCCGAACACCCGAACATGCTCTTCATAGATCTCGTAACCGAGGTGCCGGTTACATAGAAACGCCCGGTGGCGTTCTCCTCCACACTCCGAACAGAACGCCTTGGCACAGATGATACACCCCCCCGCCGCAAACCTGTCCCGGTGTACGGAACACGGGACCTGCTCGAAAAACAGTTCACCGCAATGAGCGCAGAATTCGTCATCCGGCCGGACTTCTTCATTACAGCGCGGACACTCGTACGTGTCTTCGTGTGAAAGGGTCATGCAGCCTCCACTTGGATACCGATCATCGTGAGGATCGCCCCCGCGATCCCTGCACGAAGAGCACCGACAAGCTTTTCAGTATCCGCCATATGCTATGTTCTCAGCCGGTGGAATATAAACGGAGCAACAGCCACCCAGGCCGGAATTAGGACCCAGACCTTCCCCGCAACTACGTTGTACTCTTGCAGAAGAGAACTCCAGGACCTACCGCCGAACCGCCCGAATCCGAATTCAAACGCCAGCGTCAGGACGAGCCAGAGGAGCCCGACCAGCATGGCCTGACGGTCGGATGCAGGGGGCCAGCGGCGGATGACCAGCCAGATGTAGATCGAAAACAGGAGAAGCAGCGTTACGGTCGAAAGCTGGTGCGCGCCAAGGTCGCCGAGCGAGGCTTTGTAAAGCATCTCGCGTGCCGCGCCGTTGATCACAGCAAGGAGCACCATTGGGAACCATAAGAGGAAGTATTTCACCTCAGAATCCGTATTTGTCTATATAAGCTGCTATCGCCCTTTCCAGGTCCTCTTTGTTCTCGAGGAAGGGCATATGCCCCACGTCGCTCCCCCAGAGCATCATGTTGGGGAAATCCACTCCCTTGTAGTGCGTTGGCCCGACCATCCAATCTGTCTTGCCGTAAAAGAACAGAACCGGCATGGTCATCCCGGATGTCAGCGGCTTGTAGTTGTTAAAGTTCTCCTGCATCTCCATCGCGGCGTTCTCGTAGTCATGGTTCCAGTGGGGGATATCCCGGAAGGAGGAATCCATGATCCCCTCGCTTGATTGACGGGCATATCCCATCTTCCAGAAGAGATGTTTTTCCCGCAGGGCGCCATAGATTTTCGGGACGCGCACTGCGACCGGGATCGAGTCATTCAGGTAACGAGCCATGCTGGTATCGCCCAGGAATTCGTAGGCCTTCTGAAGCGAACCCTGTATTCCCCCGCCGATATCCAGCGTGCAGTTCAGCATGAGCATGCCGGCGATGACATCCGGGTGGCGCTGCGCATACTGCATCTGGAGGATGCCGCCGAAGGAATGCCCCATGATGAGCCAACGCTCGATGCCGAGCGCCGCACGGATCTCCTCAAAGTCTTTCACCATGCGGTCGGGCGAAAAATCACCGCTCTTCGGGCCTGTTGAACGGCCGACACCCCGCTGGTCCAGGTAGATCATCTGCAGATTTCGCTCGAGCATCTCACCAGAGAACTTCTCCAGCCACCAACTGCCGGAACCCGGCCCGCCATGGATATACAGGCAAGGGGTCCCTTTCCCTTTCACAGTAACGTAAAGGTCGACACTGTCTGATGTGATGATATGTTTGACCTCGGAACTGGAGGAGGCAGGCAAAAAGAGAACCAGTGCCAGAGGCACGGGGGTGAAGTATTTCCAGATCATTCGTCTGACCTTAAGAATAAGTTCTCTCACCTGGAAGAGGCGAAAGCTCTCTCTGCCCCCCCTCTATTCGAACACCTTTTCCAGTGCCTGGTAGTCGGTATGAACTTCGTTGGCGGCGGACTTGATGTTCTTCAGGTCACTGCTGCCGGCGGTCGAGGCCAGCGCATCCACAGATGCGGAGAGCTTCTGACGGGCGGAGGAGAACGAAGCCTCCTTGCTTTTGAGTCGCTCGGGGAGGACCGCCTTGTTCAGCACAACCATCTTTTCCTTCAACGCAACGGCCGAGCTCTTCATCTGCTCAAGCGAGTCGCCCGGCATATAGTAGTGGTAGAGCATATACAAGACGGCATGGAATTCGTCCAACTCTTTCAGTGCCGGGCGGATCACGCGGACAAGACGCTCGTACCGGGTGTGAAGGTCTTCCGCGGCATCCAGGAGGGCCTGCTGGTCCTTGTCCTCCACGGCGCTCCGGTAATCCCAGGCCGCGACCTTAAGGAAGGCGATATTTTCTTCCCATGCTGCCGTCCGCTCGCGGAGAATTCCGGGAAGTTTTGCTTTCACGACGCTCTTCACGCCGGACTCCACCTTCGGGAGAAGGCTGGCAAGCTGTTCCGTATCTTTTTTGGGCCAGGCGCCATGCCAGATCTGGTAGATCACCTTGTGAAACTCCTTCAGCTCCGGGACGCTGGCCGTGGTCTCGGTAGAGCGGTCTGTAGAAGTTTCGTGCGCTTCATGTTGCGCCCGCGCGTGCGGCAGGCACGCAAACAAGAGTGCAAGGGAGAGGACAAAAGAGCCAAGTCGTGTGCGCATCGAATTCTCCGGAGATATGTGGATAGAGGGGAGGATACCGCATGAGACAAAGGATGGGTCCCGACCATTCAATCGTCGGGACCCACCGGCTTCATCGCGTGCCCCGGAAGCAGGGGCAATGCCGAATCATTTGTAACCCTGCAACACTTTCATATAGTTGGCGCGCTCGTAGGCGGAAGGGTCGGCAACTGACTTCTGGCTCATGCTGCCCTTCATCTGCGCCACGGACACGTATTCATGCTCG
>JAGDMJ010000172.1 GCA_017860555.1 Bacteroidota bacterium | reverse complement strand
TCACTGCCGGTTCAGTACATCAGGGGCATCGGCCCAAAGAGATCCGCCGCGCTGGAAAACGTCGGCGTCCGCACCGTCTTCGATCTGTTTTTCTACGTTCCTCGCCGCTATCTCGACCGATCCGCGATCGTCACGATTGCTCAACTGCGTCGCGTTTTGCAGCCGGGAGGGATCTTTGATCCCGGTACCCAGGAAGCGCCCGCGGATGTGCGTCGCGACTACACCGTGGTGGGCGAGGTGAGGTCTTTTCGGGTGATGGGCATGGGGAGAAAGTCACGGTTCGTTCTTGTGCTTGCCGATCAGACCGGATCAATGCAGTGTGTCTGGTTCGGGGGGGTGAATTTCTGGAAGAAGGCCTTCCGGATAGGGGAGACCCTCGCAGTCTCCGGACAACCTACGGCGTTTGCCGGAGTCCTGCAGTTTGTCCACCCCGACCTGGACCGTATCTCTCCGGCTGCGGCTGGCGGCGGGAAGCCTGATCCGTTCACCGAACCGGAAGAGCAGGAGGGTGCTCCCGCCATCGACTGGGCCAGGACACTCAACACGGGCGGACTGGTACCCCTTTATCCCTCAGGTCAAGAGCTTGCTCGCTTCGGACTGGACAGCGCGGGTTTCCGGCGAACCATCGGGTCCGTCATCCGTACTCACCTGGACCGGGTGAGAGAAGTCCTTCCGGACTCCCTTCTTGCCGCGCATGGCCTGGTCCCTCTCTCCGATGCCATTCGTTCGGTACATTTTCCCCACAGCAACGCGGAGCTCCAGCGGGCGTTGCGTCGGCTCAAGTATCATGAGCTTTTCATCTTTCAGCTCAAACTCGCTCTCAAGCGCCGCTGGGTAAAGCAGCAAACGAAGGGGATTCCCTTCAACCCGAAGAGCGCGCTTGCGCGCAAGCTTGTGGACTCCCTTCCGTTCCAGCTTACCCGGGCGCAAGTCCGCGTCATCCGCGAGATCTCCGGGGACATGGAGTCCCCCGGGCCGATGAACAGGCTGTTGCAGGGGGATGTCGGCAGCGGGAAGACCATCGTCGCGCTGGTCGCGATGCTCATCGCGGTGGAGAACGGATACCAGGCGGTGTTTCTGGCTCCCACGGAGATCCTTGCGGAGCAGCACTACAAGACGCTGACGGCGCTCCTCGCCAACCTTCCGGTGACCATCCGGCTCCTGGTAGGGGCACAGCGAACCCGTTTGCGGCGAGACGTCCTGGAGGATGTCCGCGCCGGTTCAGCCCGGATCGTTGTCGGGACTCATGCGCTCTTTGAGAAGAACGTCGAGTTCGGGAAGCTCGGATTCGTCGTGATAGACGAACAGCACCGGTTCGGTGTTCTCCAGAGGGCCTCGATACGGAAGAAAGGAGAAAACCCCGACGTCCTCGTCATGACGGCGACCCCGATCCCCCGGACGTTGTCGCTGACCCTCTATGGCGACCTGGATGTTTCCATCATTGACGAGCTGCCGCTTCACCGGAAGCCGATCAAGACGACATTGGCAGACGAGACCGCCAAAGAATCCGTCTACAAATTCGTCAGGGAGCAGGTCGAAAAGGGAAGACAGGCATACTTCGTCTATCCCCTCATCGAGGAGTCCGAGTCACTGGACCTGAAGGCGGCGACGTCCCACGTAGAATATCTTCAGCGGCAGGCGTTCCCGGAACTGCGGCTCGGATTGATCCATGGGAGGCTTCCCAGCGACGAAAAAGACCGGATTATGGAGGCTTTTGTGCATAAAGACCTCGATATTCTGGTGGCGACCACGGTCATCGAGGTAGGGATCGACGTCCCGAATGCCTCGATCATGGTCATTGAGAATGCCGAGCGGTTCGGTCTTTCCCAGTTGCACCAACTCCGAGGGAGGGTAGGGAGGGGGAGCGACCAATCCTATTGCATCCTGTTGACCAAGAAGTGGATCGCCACAGGTGCGGGGAGGGCGTCAAGGCGGACGTCCGATCCTCTCTCGCTGGATCAGGATCGTCTGGCGGAGCAGCGGCTGGCCACGATGGCATCGACCACCGACGGCTTCAAGATCGCCGAGGT
The DNA here is from genome assembly GCA_017860555.1 of Bacteroidota bacterium. Lineage (GTDB taxonomy): Bacteria > Bacteroidota > Ignavibacteria > UBA10030 > UBA6906 > JAGDMJ01. Next base: position 5,036 of record JAGDMJ010000172.1, on the reverse strand, counting down.
AGACCTGCAGCTCCGAGGTCCCGGGGATTTTTTCGGGACCCGGCAGAGCGGGATCCCACAGTTCAAAGTCGCCGACATACTCACCGACACGCATCTCCTTGACATCGCGCGAGCCGACGCCTTCGGTCTCGTCGACCGTGATCCGTCCCTTCGTCAACCTGAGCATCGAGTTCTTGCCGAACATCTCCGGTCGCACTTCCGCGAGGAACTCTCTCTCGTCCAGGTCGGTTGACCGGTGAGCTCATCTCATCGAACGATAACTCACCAAAATCACACTTTTTTCTTGACATCGGTTTTAAAATCGTTATATTAGCAAACAAGAGAAAGTTTGTGAAACTTTGTGGAGATTTTCTGGATCCGTTAATAGCAAAGCTTCCATCATCATCGACGAGAGTTGCACTCGTCTACAACATCAAAGCGGAAGCACCACCTCTCTCATCCAGTGTTGGCAGTACTACCCAGCCCCTCACTCGCGAATCTCTCTCTTCAGTCAATGACATCTATGCAGAATGGGACACGCCCGAGACCGTGAACGCCGTGCGGACCGCGCTGGAAGAGCGCCACAGCGTCATGATGATCGAAGCGGACGAAGAAGCGTTCGAGAAGCTCCGCAGCATGCGTCCCGACTTTGTCTTCAACATCGCGGAAGGATTGCATGGGCCGTCGCGTGAAGCGCAGATCCCCGCAATGCTCGAGATGTTGCAGATCCCGTACCTTGGTTCCGACCCGCTGACGCTGGGCATCTGCCTGGACAAGGCGCGCGCGAAGGAAATCCTTTCCTACAACAAGATCCCCACGCCGCATTTCACCGTTGTGCGCTCCATAGAGGAGCTGGATGACGTGCGTGTGCGCTTTCCCTCGATGGTGAAGCCGTTACATGAGGGATCGAGCAAAGGGATCTATAATTCTTCAGTCGTGCGTTCCGCGGAAGAATTGGAACGAGAAGTGCAAGCCGTGCTGTCAGCATACGCCGAACCTGCCCTCATTGAGGAGTTCCTGCCGGGGCGCGAATTCACGGTGGCCCTTCTGGGAAATGCGGAGGATGTCCGGGTTCTCCCGATCGTGGAGATCAGGTTCGACGCGCTGCCGCCCGGGATGAACCCGATTTACTCGTACGAAGCGAAATGGATCTGGGACAGTTCCGACGCGCCGCTGGAAATCTTTGACTGTCCCGCGAAACTCGAACCCTCCCTGCGGGAAGAGATCGAGACCCTTTGCCTGGACGCGTATCGCGTGCTTGGATGCCGCGACTGGTCGCGCATCGATGTCCGCCTCGATGCGGCGGGCCGCGCGCATATTATGGAGATCAATCCGTTACCGGGGATTCTGCCGAAGCCTGAGGACAATTCCTGTTTTCCGAAGGCGGCGCGGGCGGCAGGGATGTCGTATAATCAGCTTATCAATACCGTGATGGATATCGCGATGCAGCGATGTGGTCTCCTCGCGGATGTACACAACCATCATCGGGCGGCACTAGGCTGATCGCCGACGAAGATTCCATCGACTAGCATGGGAGGTTTGCATGGGAAGAAAGCTACGGATCGCAATACTCTATAACGAGCCGGTGACCGCCAGCAAGGCAGAGCGGCAATACATCAGCGAGACCGGGCAGTTGAAGGAGACCCGTTCGCCCTTGAAGCAATCCAAGGCGGCGGAGAGAAAGCAAGCGGATGCACCCGTGCTTGTGGATCTTTCCGAGGTGGGCGTCGTGGAAGAAATGGACGATATCAAAGCCGCGCTGTCCTCTCTAGGTTACAAGCCTACGACGCTGAGCGTTGATGACGATATCTTTCGGCTTATCGAGTATTTGCGGGATGAGCGCCCCGACCTCATTTTCAACATCGTCGAGAGCCTCGAAAATGAGTCGGTTCAGGAGATGAACGTCGCGGGACTCTATGAATTGCTCAAAATCCCCTTTACGGGGGCAGGGGCGGCCGCGCTCGGCCTTGCCCTCAACAAGCCCCGTGTGAAGGAAATTCTGTCGTATCACGGCATCAAAACACCCAAATTTCAGGTCTTCCACGTCGCCGACAAGATTGTGCTGGATGAAGGATTGTCATTTCCGCTCATCGTGAAGCCTTCGCGGGAAGACGCCAGCGTCGGCATCGAAGACCGGTCGGTTGTCTATAATATTACTGACCTTCGGAGCCGTGTACGCTATATTCAGGAGGAATTCGACCAGCCTGCACTGGTGGAGCAGTACATCAATGGCCGGGAATTGAATGTTGCCATTGTGGGCAACAAGAGCCCGTTGGTGCTTCCGATCTCTGAAATTGATTTCTCCGGCCTGACCGAAGGAATGCACAAGATCGTCAGCTACGAAGCCAAATGGGTCCATGGTTCGATCGCCTTCGAGGGTACAAAAGGCGTCTGCCCGGCACCGGTGACGCCGCTTCAGGAAGCCAAGATCAAGGATATCGCGCTTCGGTGTTACCACATCATCGGGTGCAGGGACTACGCGCGCGTGGATTTCCGTCTGACGAAGGACGGCGTGCCGTACGTCCTGGAGGTCAATCCGAACCCGGACATTTCGGATGATGCAGGGTTCGCGCGTTCCGCGCGGACATACGGATACACCTTCCCCGAGGTGATCGGGAAAATCGTTGAGAGCGCCCTTGAACGGTATCGATGAGCTCCGCAGGAGCGACCGGGGGCAATTGCACCGGGTACTCGCGGACACCGGTTTTTTTTCCGACGACGAGATTGCGATCGCACTTGAGTTGATCGATGTGGTTCTCGACCGGCCGGAGCAGAAAGACTACCTGATCAGGGTATGCCGGGACGGCGATGCGGTGCTCGGGTATTACTGTGTCGGGCCGACTCCCGCGACGGAGAGCACCTACGATCTTTACTGGATCGCGGTGGCGCCGTCGTTGCACGGCAAAGGCATCGGGAGCGCGCTGATCGCGCATGCGGAGCAGCTAATCTGCTCTCGCGGCGGGCGGCTGGTGGTGGCGGAGACGTCGTCCCGTGCGCAGTACGACAAAACCAGGCGCTTTTACCGCGCGTCCGGGTATACCGAGCTCGCGCAGATCAAAGGCTATTACAGGCCCGGCGACGATCTTGTGGTGTTTGGTAAGTATCTTTCACAACAGTAGGAGGAACAGAGGCACGTATGGAACTTTGGCAAGAGATGCTGCGGCAAAGCGTCGATAGCGGTCGAGAACTCGTCGAGCGCTTCGGGTTCGACAAGGAACTTGCCGATAGATTGAACAAGCTCTTCCATATTCGCATCAATCCATATTACTTGAGCCTGATCCGTTATCCGAATGATCCCATCTGGCTCCAGTGTATTCCGGATGGCAAGGAGCTGGAGGAGGACGGCCTTCCTGAAGATCCTCTCGCAGAAGACTCCCACAGCCCGGTCCCGAGCATCGTTCACCGCTACCCGGATCGCGTGCTGTTCCTGACCACCAGTCAGTGCTCCATGTACTGCCGGTTCTGCACCCGGAAGAGGAAGGTGGGCGATTCCTCCAAGATCAACATGAAGTACATCCAGGGAGGGATCGATTACATTGCCGCGCATCCCGAAGTGCGCGACGTGATCATGTCCGGCGGCGATCCGCTGATGCTGACGGATTTCATGCTGGAGAGGATCCTTGCCGGCCTTCGCGCCATCCCTCACGTGGAGATCATCCGGATCGGGACAAAGATGCCGTGCGTTCTTCCGCAGCGGATCACTCCCAAGCTCTGCAAGATGCTGCGCAAGTATCATCCGCTGTACATCAACACCCACTTCAACCATCCATGGGAATGCACGCCGGAAGCAAAGCGGGCCTGCGAGATGCTGGCCGACGCCGGCATCCCCGTCGGCAACCAGTCCGTGCTCATGAAGGGGGTGAACGACAACCCGGATGTGATGCTGGAGCTGATGCGGAAGCTGCTGACCATGCGTGTCCGCCCGTACTACCTCTACCAGGCGGACATCACCAAGGGGGCGAACCATTTCCGCACCCCGGTGAGCGTCGGATTGGACATCATGGATAAGCTCCGCGGCCACACCTCGGGCCTGGCCATACCGTACTTCGTCATCGATGCGCCCGGCGGCGGCGGGAAGATCCCGCTGGTGCCGCAGTACGTCCTGGGACGCAACGGCAACCAGATCATTCTCCGGAACTACAAGTACGACATCTTCACGTACCCGGATGTGGAAGAGGAGCCGGGGACGCCCACGCCTACGGTCGAAAGAAAATTCTCCCGCAAGGCACGTCCCAAGAAGGTCTACGAGCCGGATAAAGTGAAGGTCTGACGAAGCAAATTCCTGAGGGTCAGAAAGCCCGTTCCGTTTCGTGCGGAGCGGGCTTTACTTTTTCTTCCCCGCAAACAACTTGATCAGCTCGTCAATCGGAAAAGGCTTCTGCAGGATGAGGTCACAGTCGCGCGTGCACGCGGCTTTTACCTCGGTGACGTCATTGACGCCGGTAAGGAAAATGAAAGGCGTATTCCGGTGCTCCGGCAGCGCGCGAAGCCGCTGGTGAAACTCGAGTCCATTCATCGTCGGCATTTTTACATCCGATACGACAACGTCGATCTTCTGCTTCCCCAGCATGTCAAGCGCTTCCAGGCCGTTCAAAGCGATCACAATATTGTGGCCGATACCTTGCATCACTTCCTGCAACATCTCCAGGTATTCAGGCTCATCTTCAACGGCAAGTATTCTCATCAATCCCTCGTTCGTATGTCAGCGGTTCGTCAACAAGATACGGGTTTGAAGGAGAGATGTCAAGGAAAAGAGCGCCGCGGGCCGGGGCATCTGGTGTTGTTCGCCTGAACGTGTCATGCCTGTCGCCTTGCTCCCTTGCTCCGCGCGAAATTGCCTCTACCATTCGATTTGCGTATTTTACTCCATGCGCATTCCGGATGAAAAGATCGACGAGGTACGCAACGCCTCCGACATCGTTGACGTCATTTCTTCCTACGTGACGCTGAAAAAGCGCGGGAAGTCCTACCTGGGACTCTGTCCTTTCCATCAGGAGAAAACTCCATCGTTCAACGTGAGCCCGGACCGCCAGATGTACCACTGTTTCGGCTGCGGT
>JAGDMJ010000171.1 GCA_017860555.1 Bacteroidota bacterium | reverse complement strand
GGAGGGGAGGTGCATTATTCTCCGGTGGGGAAGGTGATTCATTACGGCGGGGACGCTTTCGCTCACTTCGACGAGCGACGGCTTGTGTATTATCACCGGAGTTTGTTGCGGTTCTTTCGAAAGCACTACACCCCGAAGCAGACCATCGGTCTCCGGCCGATCCTCGCGCTGCGGTCAACGATCCGCCTCCTACTCTGGCTCTGCGTTGCATTGACGGGCCGCTCAAGAAGAGCGAAGGCGCTTTCGTGTGCGCGCGGGTACTGGAAGATCCTGGGAATGCTTCTGGAGAGGACGTGAGATGAAGGTTGCCATGGTGACAGGCTCCTATCCTCCCCAGCCATGTGGCGTAGGCGACTACGCCGAACGACTGGTGGATGAACTGAAGAGCGCTGGCGTGAGCGTGGATGTCGTGACGACAGCTGCCCAGGATCGTGATGACACAGGTTCGGTCGCCTTCGCCCTGACGACATGGACGCTCCGAAACTGGTGGAAGGCACTTCGGTGGATGCGCACTCGGCGTTATGACGTGATACACATTCAGTATCCTGCCAGGTTCTATGGATACAGGCCGGTTCTTGCACTGCTTTGCCTCGTGGCGAAAGTGGCGGTTCCCGGGATCCCCATTGTTGTGACCCTCCACGAATTCCGCATCACTAACCTGTTGCGCAAGCTTAGCTCAATTGGATTGACTGCCCCGGCGGCGGCGGTCGTGCTGACGGCAGATTCCGAGCGCGTTGTGGTTGAGAAGTGGATGCCCTGGCTCAGATCACGGCTGCACGTGCTCACGATGGCGTCCACGATTTCCCCGGTCCCGATGGACGACCGGCACAGGGAGGAGGTAAGACGGTCGCGAGGAATCGCCGCGGACGACCTGGTGATCGTCTACTTCGGCCTCCTCCATCCCAACAAGGGAATTGACACTCTGCTGCGGAGCTTCGCGGAGGCTCATCGGCAGATGCCATCAACAAAGCTCCTGATGTTGTCGCTCTTCGAACCCATGAGCAATCCGTACCACGCAAGGTTGCAGGCAGCGACTGTACGACTCAGTGTCCAGGATGCAGTCGTCTGGGCGGGATACCTTGACAACAGGGGAGTTTCTGAGCATCTTGGGTGTGCGGATATCGGGTTCTTTCCGTTTGAGGATGGGGTGACGTTACGCAGATTAAGTTTCATGACCGCAATGTCCCACGGTGTGCCGACGCTTACCCGGATGGGCCACGCCGGCGCGGAGGACCTTGGGCTGCGGGACGGCCACAACGTGCTTCTTGTCGGAGCGGAAGCCCCCGTCGAAGAGATCGCCGGCAGGCTGGTGACGCTGGCCAGAGAGCCGGAACTTCGGTTGCGTGTGTCGAGGGGAGCGCGTGAATGGGCCGCTCCATTTCAGTGGAGGGCGCATGTAACAAAGTTGCTCGCACTCTATGCCGGGCTCACGAGAGTGCAGAGAACGATCCCGCATCTCTAAAGGCAGGCACGTGTTTTCAGTAATCATTCCAACATACAATCGGCTGAACACGCTGCTGGAGTGTCTGGAGGGCCTTGAAAACCTGGAGGGAGCGCCGGGGATCTTTGAGGTGATTGTGGTCGATATGGGTTCGACCGATGGGACGTGGCAGCGGCTTCTGGATCTACGATACCGTTATTCGTTGGAGATGCTGAGGGTTGACCATGGAGGTGCATGCCGTGCTCGCAATGGAGGTGCTGATCGGGCAAAGGGAGAATGGCTGGTGTTCACGGGGGATGATGTTGTGCCGGAACATGATTGGCTGAAGAAAGCGACGGAGCACATCGAGTTCCACCCGGAGCTGGATCTTCTGGAAGGTTTGATCGTTGACAGAGCGTCACGCAGGCCCCTGCGTCGGTTTGAAGGGGGAAGGATCCCATCATTTCCTCCGTTGAATCTTTTCGTCAAGAAAACGGCCTTTGAACGGCTCGGGGGTTTCAATCAATCCTTTGATGACCCTGAGCTTCACCTGCAATTCCGCGGCGACGCTGATCTCGGCATGCGTCTCCTGGATGCGGGCGGAAAAGTGGCGCTTGCTTCGGATGTTCTGGTGCTTCGTGACGGAAACTTCACGACCCCCGGCGATCTGTTCAGGCAGATGCGCCTTCACATCTTTGATGCTTTGCTGTACCGGTGCCACCCGTTCCGTTTCCGCCAGATCATTGAAGTGAAGAACTTATTCGGGCTTCCTGTCCGCCGCCTCCAACATATCATCTCCCTTGTTTACGGGACGGCCTTCGCATGGTGCCTGACGGCGTTACTGGGGGGGAGGCTGTACGAGGCCTTTTCCGCGCTGCTTGCGGCAGCCGTATGCGGTCTCCTATTCCGATATAAGTACCAGGGCTTGCGTGCCCTGCAGATCTACCGTGTCCCGGAGACCCTTGGATTTCTGGCTGCTCCGCTCGTCTACCTCTGGTCGGTGGTCCACGGGGCGGTACGCTACCGTGCGCCGGGTGTCTTGTTCCCATAACTTTCTTTGGAGTGCCGATTCTATGAAGATCGGGGTCTTTGGCGGCACGTTCGACCCTCCGCACCTCGGACATCTGATCGTTGCCGAGCATGTGCGGGAGTGGCTTGGATTGGAGAAAGTCATCTTTGTCCCGGCGGTTATTCCGCCCCACAAACGACAGCGGTCAGATATCACGCCGGCCGGAGAGAGGCTTGAGATGGTGCGTCGTGCGATTGCTGGCAATCCATCGTTCGATTCGTCTGACATTGAAATTCGGAGGGGAGGGATATCCTTTTCCGTCGATACGTTGAAGGAACTGCGGATGCACTACCCGTCCGATGAGTTGCATCTGCTCATAGGAATGGACAACGTGCGTGACTTCAAGACCTGGAAGGATCCTGAGATGATCAAAAGGATTGCTAAGGTCGTGGTCATGACACGGCCCGGCACAATCCCCGATCCCGAAATCCGGGTAGAGTTAACGACAATGATAGTGTGTGAAGTGCCCGAAATAGGCATTTCTTCGAACGAAATACGAGAATTGGTACGGAAAGGGTGTTCCATCCGGTATCTTGTACCCTTGTCTGTAGTTGAGTACATTTCTGAGCAAATGTTATATCGAGGATGACGAAACTGGCAGGGAATTTGATGTGTTTTACATGGTGATAGGCGTGTCCGGCGTGTGACTCGGATCACGGTAACCTATCTCTTGAATTTGTTTATTTACCTTCAAATCCCGGTGCATGGCTGAAAGTGCGCCGACTTTTTATCTCACATGATGGAGCATAACATGAAACGATTGGTCCTGGCTTTCGCCTGTTTCCTGGCACTGGTGGCCGCTACGGGGAATCTTTTGATGGCCCAGGGCTGGTCAGTGCAGCCAACCGGGACGGTCAACTATCTCTGGGAAATACGGTTTGTCGATGCGAACTTTGGACTTGCGGTGGGGGACGGCGGGTTTGTGTTGCGGACGACCAATGGTGGATCACTCTGGACGGTGATCCAGACCAGTACGCAGAATTCACTGTATGGCTTGTCGCTGATCGATGCAAATATTGCCGTGGCGTGCGGTGGCCAGGGGGTCATCTACCGGACGACAGACGGTGGCATCACCTGGAATCCCCAGACCAGCGGGACGACGAATGACTTAACCGGCCAATGGTTTATCGGACCCAACGTTGGAACGATTGTGGGAAGGCACGGAACGATTCTCCGGACGACCAACGGGGGCGCCACGTGGTCGCCTCAGACGAGTCCAGACACCGCATCGCTATATCAACCGTTCTTCACCGATGCCAACAACGGCGTGGCTGTTGGTATCATGGGTACGATCATCAGGACCACGGATGGGGGAGCGAACTGGACAAAGGTTGCCAGCGGAACCACGGAAGATCTGTATGGTCTGAGCTTCCCAACGAAGGACATTGGATTCGCGACCGGTGGGAACGGTGTCATCTTGCGCACGACGAATGGTGGGCAGACCTGGGTGCCCCAGAACTCATGGGTTTCGGAGATATTGTTCTCGGTCAGTTTCGTCGACCAGAATATAGGGACAGCGGTGGGTGGCGCGGGCATCGTGATAAAGACCACCAACGGTGGGGCAACGTGGTATGGACAGAACGGGGCAGTGGGCAACAGGCTGCACGAGGTGTGGTTCATTAATGCCAACAATGGATGGGCTGTCGGGACATCGGGGGTGATTACCCACACAACGGATGGTGGTGGGCCCACAAGCGTTCGGTCCCTGGATCAACCGGACATTCCGCGAAGCCTTTCGCTTGAGCAAAACTATCCCAACCCGTTCAATCCGAGCACGACGATTCGATTCTCGTTGCCGGAGGCCGGCCATGTGACCCTGAAGGTGTACAACGTCCTCGGCGATGAAGTTGCGACGTTGGTGAACGAGACGATACGAGTGGGGGTTCATCAGGTTGAGTGGACCGCGGATAATGTTCCGAGCGGGGTCTACCTTTATCGATTGACCACCGGAGCGTCGACTGTCACACGCCGGATGACGCTGATTAAGTAGCCCAGATGACAGATTGGAATGGTATTCCCGAGCCCGGTGATGTTCACCGGGCTCTTTTGTTGAAATGTCGGATGAAATTTCGTATCTTGGCCAAGCCCTGTTGTCCGTTTCGCATTCTTAGTTGACGACTGTTCATTGTCTGCCCTCGTAGCTCAGTAATGGATAGAGCGACGGTTTCCTAAACCGCAGGTCCCCAGTTCGAATCTGGGCGAGGGCACAAGAGGGGGAAGAAGGTAGAGTGAAGAAGGAAGAGACAGATGCGTGCGACCGAGCGTGTTTTTATCTGAGGAGAGTAGTTGCCCGGAAGCAATCTGTCTCGCATCAATTCCCTGAGACCTCAGGTTGGCAGTTCTCCCTCTACCGCCGTGGGCTGAAGAGGGACCCCTTCGCGGGAATCTCCACTAGAGCATCAACGATACTCCGGAGCACGCAGGCTGGGAGCCCTGAGCGAGGTCTGCGATTTTTGCAGACCGAGTCGAAGGGCTGCCCGAGGGCACAAGAGAGGGAAGAGGGGAGAGTGTAGAAGGAAGAGTGCGGAATGAGCGTCTCAATGTGCGGTCCCTCTGAAAGTGCTGAAAAGCAAATCCCACCGAACATAAAACCGTGGTTACCCAAGATGCAGACCCGCGTGATCACCCCTCGGTTAGCCCCTGCCGTTGCCCAAGCCGCGGGTGTCCTTCAATCCTCTCGATCTTCAAGTTAACGGATCCAGCTTGCCAACAGACGCTTCCGCGGTGCTAACAGTTGGCCAGCCGGTGTGATTGGCTCGGGAAGCGATGTCCGGACTAATTGTCTTGTTGCTGGTCTCTTTGGAGTAACCTGCATCGCAATCCTGCAACCTTGACACTCTTCATTCGTATTACGTAATGTCGCCCAGCACATCCTTCATACCATCGAGGAGTGTCTATGCCTCTTTCATACCGTTGCATGCCACTCTCGCTGTTAATCGTTTTCGCCGCTCTTGGCATTAATCCGGCCGTGGCCGTAGGTGAAGAAATCTGGCAGGTTGACCAATTCTGGAGTGGTCCGCGGAAACCCATGCTGGACCTCTCCTATGGGGTAAGCTCAGTACGGCACAGGTTGTTCGAAGGGGAGCTGGACAAGGTGGGGGAAATGGAGGTAAAACTGGGCTACTTCAAGGCACATCCGAAGGTCGACAACGTGGCCGACCTGAGCGACAAGTACCTCTTCTTCAACTATTCCTCCAGCAATCTTCTTGGCCGGTCGCCCGATCCCGCAAAGGTAACGGCTGAAATTAGCCGGTTCGGCCTCGGCTGGAGGGGAGGATTCGCGTACGATCTGATATCGTCGTACCTGTACCCGTACACACAGACTGCGCTCCTCTGGACCAAGATGAACACCGGCCGCCCGAACGGACTTTCCGCAAACGATATTGCCATCCTCGATCGCTACGAGAGTTCGTTCAGATTCGGAACTTCGGCGGAGAGTGGTATCGCGATCGGCCTTGCGGAAATCTTCTCGGTACGCGCCGGCTACGAAGTGACGGTGATCTACCCTCGTCATGTCTTCTGGCCATGGGTCGGGAGCTATGGACTGGCACTGGTCGGCATGGGCGCCATATCCCATTTCGCTGAGGATATCGTCGAGCTTTCCCCGACATTAGGTCCGATCATCTATACGCTCCTCCGGGGCGGCCTCACGTGCGGATACTACTTGCTCGTGCGTGACAACCAGTACTGGCCGTTTGGTTCCGAAACTCCGATGACAACAGATGGATTCAGGTTCGGGCTTACGCTGACGTTCTGATCCCTGTTGATGGAAGCAGAGGGAGGTGCCACCCGCGCTCCTTCGCGATTTGACCAACCCCGTATACTAGTTCCTGTGTGTAGGTAGCTTTTTCCCCCTCCGGGAACTTGCCCCCATCGTGGGTCCAGTTTCGGTGTTAGCTGCGGGCATCGGGGGAGTAATTGGATGCCCGCTATATAACTCGATCCTCATCTCAGATCAGGGTTCTGCTCCTTGAACGCCTCGTATCGGCTCTTCGCGAGCTCCAGCACCCGGGTGAATTCCGGTTCTCCGCGGACGGACGAAAAGACGGGATCGTGAAGCATCAGCGGGTAGTTGTAGAAGCCTCGCTCGATCGCGCGTCGCATCGTCCGCGACACGCCGGCTGCGTCATTGATTAAGCCGTACTGTTGAGACATGTTATACCAGTTCTCCCCGTCAACCATATTTATTCCCTCCTGACTGAGGAGTTCGGCCCTGACGAGGTCGTACTTCTTCTCAATGTAATACTTCGCCGCCATTGCAAAGCGACCGAACGCACTTTCCCGCTCAAGTTTGATAACCCTGTCAAAGCAGCGAAGAGCCGTGTCGCGCTCATCCATCATAAGGTATGTGAAACCCTTCCATGCAAGACTGAAAGTGCTGGTTGAATCGAGGTCAAAGCCCACTAGCGCCTTGCGGTAGTCTCCGAGATAGAAGTACGTAATTCCAAGAGAACGGAACCTGCGTTGATCGGGATCAAGCCGCACCGCGGTTTCCATCTCTCCCTGGGCCAGATGCAGGAACCCCACGTACCGGTAGATATAGCCAAGATAGAAATGAGCTTCAGGGCTGTTGGGATTGATCGCGAGGGCCTT
>JAGDMJ010000170.1 GCA_017860555.1 Bacteroidota bacterium | reverse complement strand
CTCTCCAACAACGTCTCGTCGCTGATGCAGGCTGTGGAGAAAGTCGTGGACTTGAAGGAGCGCGAGCTCGTCAACCGCTTTCTTGTTCTGCTCCTGATGTGGTTCCGGGATGTGCTTGTCTTGCGGCATGGAGGTGAAGTCATCAATGTGGACCAGCAGGAAGACCTGAAACGGTTTTTGGCGAAATTCCCCCACGCCAACCTCCTGCGGGCGCTCGAGCACTGCGAAAAGGCTATTTCTCTTGTGGAAAGAAACGTGTACATTAGGCTCGTCGTCCTGAACCTCGCCATCCGACTGAAGGCGGATATCCTGCACACGGAATGAACAACCATGATTAATGCCCAGCGCATTCTCGTTACCGCGGCTCTCCCGTATGCCAACGGGCCGATCCATCTTGGCCATCTCGCCGGGGCCTACCTTCCGTCGGATATCTATGTGCGGTTTCAGCGGCTGCGGGGGCGCGAGGTCGTGTTTATTTGCGGCTCCGACGAACACGGTGTCCCGATCACACTCTCGGCGGACAAAGAAGGAGTCTCGCCGCAGGTGGTCGTGGACCGCTACCACGAGATGAACAAGGCCGCCTTCGAACAATTCGGGATGAGTTTCGACAATTATTCCCGTACCAGCCTGCCGCTGCATCACCGGACGGCGCAGGAGTTCCTCCTTGAATTTCATCGACGTGGGATTCTCAAGGAAAAAAAGGAGAAGCAGTTCTATGACGACCAGGCAAATATGTTCCTTCCGGACCGTTATGTGGAAGGAACCTGTCCGGTCTGCGCGAATCCGGACGCGCGCGGGGATCAGTGCGAAAAGTGCGGCACGTATCTGAATCCGATGGAGCTCATCAATCCGCGCAGCAAGATCACGGGACGCACGCCCGTCGTTCGCGAAACATCGCATTGGTACTTTCCTCTCGGGGACTATCAGGCACGACTCGAGCAGTATGTGCGGGAAGCCGATGAGCGGGATGGCTGGAAGGAGAATGTTCTCCAGTACTGCCGCGGTTGGTTCAAAGACGGCCTCCAGGACCGGGCGGTAACAAGGGACCTCGATTGGGGTGTGAAAGTCCCGCTCCCGGGATATGAGAATAAAGTCATCTACGTCTGGTTCGACGCGGTGCTCGGCTACATTTCCTCGTCGAGGGAGTGGTCGGAGCGGATCGGAAAACCTGACGCATGGAGGAAGTTCTGGCTGGACAAGGATACGAAGTATGTCGCATTCATCGGCAAGGATAATGTCGTCTTCCACTGCATTGTTTTCCCTGCCATGCTCATGGCGTGGAACGACGGAGAGCGCACGGAGAAGTATGTGCTTCCCGCCAACGTGCCGGCCAACGAGTTTCTGAACTTCGAAGGAGAGAAGTTCTCGAAGAGCCGGGGATGGGGCATTGACGTCAAAGACATTCTCACCCGCTATCCGGCCGATCCGCTCCGGTACTACATCGCCGTCGCGTTGCCGGAGTATCGCGATTCGGACTTCACCTGGAAGGATTTCCAGGCCAGGACAAACAATGAGCTTGCGGACATCCTCGGCAATTTCGTCAATCGTACACTGGCATTTGCCGGGCGGACCTTTAAGGGGGTCGTGCCGGAACGAAAAGAGCTCGACCGGCTCGACCGGGAGATGGATGAGATACTCTCCAGGACTCCCGGCCTGGTGGGTGATCGATTCGAGCAGTACCATTTCCGTGAAGGCGTCCTGGAGATCATGAACCTCGCACGGGCGGCCAACAAGTACTTCAACGACAGCGAGCCATGGAAAACGGCGAAGGCCGACATTGACCGGTGTGGCACCACGATCAACACCAGCCTCCGGGTAGCCCGCGCCCTGGCAATTCTCGCCTCGCCGGTGATCCCCTCCTCCAGCGAGAAGATCTGGAAGATGCTCAATCTCCCCGGGGAGGCCGCCAGGCAATCGTGGGATGATGCCGCCGGAACAGGGATTCCATCCGGCCACCGACTCGGGACGCCGGAGATCCTGTTCACCAAGATCGAGGATGATGTTATTGATGCAGAGTTGAGGAACCTCACCCAGCCACTTTCCCCACCTCCGCCTGCTGAACCGGCAAAGCAAAGTGTCACGATGGAGGACTTCAAAAGAATTGACCTGCGCGTGGCCAGAGTGGTTGAGGCCGAGAACGTGCCGAAATCCCAGAAGCTGCTGAAGCTCCAGGTGGAAATCGGTGGGGAACGACGCCAGGTGGTGGCCGGCATCGCACAGCATTACAAACCCGAGGAACTGATCGGGAAATCCATTGTTGTTGTGTACAACCTCCAGCCGGCAAAGCTGATGGGGCAGGAATCCCAGGGGATGCTCCTTGCCGCCTCCGATTCATCCGGGAAATTGGTGTTCATCACGCCGTCGGCGGAGATACAGAGTGGAAGCGTTGTGAAATAGCGTGGGCGAACTCCGGCCGGCATTCGATCTGTTTTCCATGCCGTGAAAGTCTGTCACACAGTGTCAGGCACAGTTCTTTATGACTCGAGTTTTCCAGGTTTTTCCGGTGGTAGTTCTTGGTGCGTTCCTCTTTTCAAGTTGTAATGAGGGAATTCAGGCGCCGCCGGAGGGGTCTGCCGCGGCAACCCCCGGGGCCAGCGGTTTTGCCGGGACTATTACCTATCGAAATTGGCCCCCCGCCGACAGTCTCATCGACCTTCGTATCGTTGCGTTCAAGAATTTTCCCCCGGGCAATATTGTCACGGAAGTGCTGTCGGGAACGGCGATCATCTATCCCCCTTTGGGGGGAGCCAACCTTCCGTTCAATGTCGATACCACCCGCTACTTTGTTCCGGCACCCGGAGGGCAATACAAATACGTTGTCGTTGCACAGCAGTTCGGACCCCTGGTCACAGTGGACTGGCGTGCGGTGGGGCAATATGACCTTGACACCGATCCTGCCATCCCGTCATCCATCCAGGTTCCGGCGGATGATACGCTGATGCATGTTGATATCAACGTCGATTTTAGAAATCTACCGCCGCAGCCATTCTGATGAAAGCACTCGTTATCATCTGGATTTTCTCGGTGACAACTGCGGTGGCGCAGACCGGAGCGCTCACGGGGCACGTTGTTGATGCTCGTTCCGAGGAGGCTCTGCCCGGGGTGAACGTCATTGTGCAGGGCACGCTGCGGGGAGCAGCAACTGATATCGATGGCAAATTCCTGATCTCAGGGATTCGGCCGGGCACCCACACGGTTTCGTTTGCCCTGGTGGGATACAAGAGAGAGCTCCGTTCCGGAGTCGCGATCACCGACGGGGGGCTGACCACGCTGGACGTCCGGCTTACGGCAGTGGCGATATCCACCGACCCGGTCGTCGTGACAGCAAGCAAGCGAGAACAGTCGCTGCAGGAGTCGCCCTCGAGTATTTCGGTGATGGATGCGGCAGGCATGGCATACCGCAACGCAATTACCGTGGATGATGTCTTGCGTTATGTTCCTGGCGTGAACATGACGTACGACCAGGTGAACGTACGGGGGTCAAGTGGCTACAGCCGCGGGGCCGGAAGCAGGGTCTTGCTGCTGATCGACGGAATCCCGTTGCTCACCGGTGATACCGGCGAATTGAATTTCGAGTCTATTCCCACTGGCCAGATCGAACGGGTGGAGGTTGTGAAAGGTGCGGCATCGGCTCTCTATGGATCCAGCGCCCTGGGAGGCGTGATCAACGTGATCACCCACCGGGTTCCGGATGAACCTGAGGGGCGGGTGAGGATGTTCGGGGGCTTGTTTGCGAAACCGGGGTTCAGCCAGTGGGAATGGAGCGACAGGAGCCGGTTGCAGGGAGGCATTTCCGCTTCCTACTCAAGGCACATCGGGCCGGTAGGGCTGTCTTTCTATGGTTCCCGCGTGGTCGATGACAGTCATCGTCAGAACGATTGGAAGAAACGTACGAACCTGGCGTTGCGGGCAGACGCCAGCCTCTCGTCGGACGATGTCCTGTCGGTGACCGCCAATTACCTGAACCAATACCGTGGGGCATTCCTCTACTGGAAGGATCTTTCCAATACCCTTGTGCCGCCGGACGTCTACCAGGGAGAAACGATTCACTCGACCCGCTTCTACACGACCGCCATATACACTCACACGTACTCACCCAGTGTCGTCCTTACGACGCGCGCGCTCTGGTTCAAGAACAGGTTTACCGACCAGCTCGGGACCCGCTACGACATATCCAGATCCGATGTGCTGCGAGGCGAGGCTCAATTGTCCTGGTCGCCGACGGACCGGCACATTCTCGCATTCGGCGTGGAAGGCAATTACGACCACGTCGATGCGACGCTGTTTGGGGTCCATAACGGCGGCGGCGGCGCCGTCTACGCCCAGGATGAAATCATCCTGTTCGAACCGCTGACGTTGACCCTTGGTGCCCGTTTCGACATTCAATCGCTTGACTCTGTACAGACCCATTCGCAGTTCAATCCGAAGCTCGCTCTGGTCTACGCGGCCGGCCCGGGCACGGCATTTCGTGCCTCGGTGGGAAGAGGGTTCCGTTCGCCCACGGTCGCGGAAGCGTTCACCAGCACGAACATCGGCGGGTTCAAGATCGTCCCGAACCCCACGTTGAAACCCGAACGCAGCCTCTCCTATGAAGTGGGCGCGAATCAACTCCTGGGCGAAAATGCAATGATCGATCTTGCGTTCTTCCAGAATGACTTCTGGGATCTTATCGAGACGGGATTCAATCAATTTGGGCAAGGGCAGTTCAGCAACGTGACGAGGGCACGGATCAGGGGACTCGAGGTTTCCTCTCAGCTCCAGTTTTTCAGCAGGGCCCTTTCGTTCAACCTGAGTTACACGTATATTGATCCCAGGGACATCACGGCAAACGATGTCCTCAAGTATCGCCACAGGCACATGGTGGTTGCCTCGACCATGGGCCGCGTTGGAATGCTTTCGCTCGGCGTGGACTACCGCTACCTGAGCAAAATCGAGCGGATAGACCAGGAATTTGTCACGTTGGGCATCATTAAGGACGGAGAGGTCGTGGTGCCGATCAACGTCTTCGATCTGCGGTTTGGCGCGGATTTTTCAGCCATGGGGCTCCCTTTGAACGCCACTTTTAATGTGAACAACATCCTGGGGTATAACTACGTTGAATTGATCGGCAACATGGCCCCCCTCAGGACCTTCGTCCTGACGCTTGAGACGCGTTTCTAGCGTAACCATGACTTTCCCTCCTGTGTATTGCCACAGACGGCTGACTACTGACGGCTGACTACTGACCACTGACTATTGCTCTTATGTACATTGATACCCACGCACATATCACCGCCGATGCCTTCAATGCCGACCGGAACGAGACCATCCATAGGGCCCTGAACGCGGGGGTGGAATACATCATCAATCCAGGCACGGACCTTGAGGACAGTCGCAGGGCCATCGAGCTTGCCGAGAAACACCCGGCTGTCTATGCCTGCGTTGGTTATCATCCGCACGAAGCGAGCAAGGCGGATGATAAATCCCTGATGGAGATCGAGGAACTCAGCCGCCACCCCAAGGTCGTCGGCATCGGGGAGATCGGCCTGGATTTTCATTACAATTTTTCTCCGCCCGACCGGCAGGAGGCAGTGTTCCGTGACCAGATCGACCTCGCCCGGCGCCGTAACCTTCCTATTGTCATACACACAAGGGAGGCTATGGAGCCGACGCTGCGCATCGTCCAGGAGGCAATTGCCCGAGAAGATGGGAAGCGGACCGCCTCTGTCCCGGAGGGCAATCGACATGTTGCCCCGCGAGGGGTCTTCCATTGCTTCCCGGGTGATGTGGCTACCGCCTGGAAGGTGATCGGCATGGGCTTCTTTATCTCCCTCCCGGGTATCGTCACATTCAAAAAAGGCGGCAACGCCGTAGCGGTTGCGGCGGAGATTTCTCCCGAACATCTCCTGCTGGAAACGGACAGTCCCTACCTTGCCCCGGTCCCGCACCGGGGAAAACGCAATGAGCCGTCATTTCTTCCACTCATAGCAGAGCGCATAGCCGAGCTGCAGCACCTTGGTGTGGAAGACATCGGACGGGCGACGAATTACAGCGTGTTCCACCTGTTTCGCCTGGGATCCGTGGGGGCGCCCCGGATTACGTACAAACTGAAGAACTCTCTCTATATCAACCTGACGATACGGTGCAACGCTGATTGTGTTTTCTGCGACAGAAAGGGGCAGGCCGTTATCAAAGGAAACAATCTCCGAATCGAGAGGGAGCCAACGGCAGAAGAGGTGATTGCGGAGATCGGTGACCCAAAACGCTTTGACGAGGTCGTTTTCTGCGGATACGGAGAGCCCACCATCCGGCTGGAAGAGATGAAGCAGATCGCGCGATGGGTGAAGGAGCAGGGCGGCAAAACCCGCCTTAACACCGACGGCCACGGAAACATCATCAACAAGAGGAACATCATTCCTGAGCTCGTCGGATTGATTGATGCCGTCTCGATCAGCCTGAACGCCACGGATCCCGACCAGTACGGCCGGCTCATGCGGATCAACGGAACGGTATTCTTTGCCGCGATGCTGGAGTTCGCCCGGGACGCGGTCAAAAACCTTCCGCGGGTTATCATGACGGTGGTGGATCTCGAAGAGGTGGACAAGGAAAAGGCCAGACGGATGGCAGAAGAGATCGGTGCCGAGTACTACCAACGACCGTTTTTCTAGAAAGCGATGTCAGGTCTCACAAATCGGTATGTCCACCCCGATGCGTCCAATCGTGATTTCACCTGGATCACTGACAGTGTCGGGCCGGTCAAAAAGAAAGCCCGACACGTCGGGCTCTCTTCCTCACCTCCCTTGAAACTGCGCCGTGACAGGGACGCGCCTATTCCTTCTGGCTGAATTCTTCGTACGTCTTCAGGTGTGCAGGGTCGATGTTTGCGATGGTGTTGTACACCGTCTTGTCGGGGCTCTTCACGAAGAGTTCGGCGATCTCCATGTACTTCGTGTCGAAGAACAACTTGATGACCTGGTTCCTCGGGTCTGAAAGCCGCCTGACTTTTCCGATGTTCTCGAGGGCGTGAAGAACATTCCGGTATGCTCTCTGAGGCGCGAAGGCGAGCGAATCCAGCCCGGTGAAGTGGTATCTCCAGGACTCGATCCGCACATGCTCGAA
>JAGDMJ010000169.1 GCA_017860555.1 Bacteroidota bacterium | reverse complement strand
CAGGAATCAGGATACCGACCTGGACGGGCACTTTGAGCTCGGCGTGCTCGGAACGGAGTTGAATGGCCTGACATGGAGAGTTCAGGCCGGTGATGAGGGCAATATGTCCACGACTACGATGATGGCTCAACGCGAGGTGCCAGCTCTCCAAGGGGGCGATAGCCTGTATTACCGTCTTGTGGCCTACTACATAAATTCCCAGATCCAGGGGCAGGTGACGATCAACGGTTCAGTCCCGGGCTTTCCGGTGCAGATAGCGGCATGGAATGCCGACTCAGCTCAAAACATCGTGGAAGCAGACCCTGGAAGCGGCAATTTTTCCATTGGCGTGAGCGACAAGATATCTCGTTACGAGGTCTTCCCCATCAACGTGGGTTTTAGCTACAATGGCGGACAAATCGTTGCCTATCCCGGTCAAACGGGAATCCAGCTCAATCTGACCACCTCCGCTATAGAAACACCCGGACTGACCGTTCCGAAGCGCTTCGCCCTGGAGCAGAATTATCCGAACCCGTTCAACCCGACGACGGGGATCAGGTATCAGGTGTCAGGGACCAGTAACGTCTTGCTCGCGGTCTACAACCTCCTGGGCCAGGAGGTGGCAACGCTGGTGAACGAGTTAAAGGCTCCCGGGACGTACACCGTGCAGTTCAATGCCTCAACTGTTCCATCAGGCGTGTATTTCTACAGAATGACGGCAGGGTCGTTCACAAGTACGAAGTCAATGGTTGTCCTCAAGTGACATAGGTTCTTTTCCCCCAACAGCAACGCGGCTCGTCCAGACCCCTGGCGAGCCGCGCTGTTTTTTCGCATTGCCGCCTTGCATTTCGTTGTACGTTTTTCTACTTTCAGAGCGGTACTGCACCCCCAACTTCGTTGCCGAACACCGGGTCACCACCTCAGAAACTCAGCATGAGAAGAATCACGATCATGCCGCCGGGACACGAATCGAACAGTAACGCCAAAGGAATCCATCGCCGTCCCGGTCCCCAAGGGGCGAAGAATATTCCAGATACCATTGTCGAGTTTTTTCATCTTAGCTTCTTCACAGCCACATTTGGATCTTCCGGACACTGTGCTGGAGCATGTCTCCCGTAGATCCGTGATGGCCAAGGGTAGGTTTCCGATAACTCACCAGGGAGGAAAAACTCTATGAAGACAATTACTGCTTTGCTGGTAGTATTGCTTGCACTGGCGCTCGTTCTGCCCGCCGAAGCTCAGTACAAAGACCAAGGGGGTCTAGGCGGTGGAGTAGGATTCGGCGGGGTATATGGAAGGACCGATCTTAAATCGGACGGGGAATTTCTTGCGCGCGCGTACCTCCGTATGTCTTTTGTACGGGGGCTCCAAGGTGAACTGGGGGCAGCACTCGGCAAAATAGCCGGAGATGAATATGAGACGCAGATCTTTCCCATTGACTTTCGTCTGCTGCTCCATCCCCTGTCGGTCACGACATGGAATCCCTATCTCTACGCGGGGATCGGGGTAATGCAATACAAAATCAAGAGTCTCCCTCCTGAACCTACCCCGGGCGTCAAGACCTCAAGCTGGACCGGCGTGGTTCCGGTAGGCTTGGGCCTCCAGTTCCCGATGAGCGACCAGGTCTCCTTTGAGGTGAGCGGCGGCTACAATATGACCTTCAGTAAAGCTCTGGAAGCTGTAACCAAAGACAAGAACGATGCATTCGCGAATTTCCTGGTGGGCATGAGCGTCTCGGGCGAAAGCGGCAGTGCCGATCCTGACGGCGACGGTCTTACCAACAAGGAGGAGAAGGAGCTGAAGACCGATCCGCATAAGGCAGACAGCGATGGAGACGGCCTTACTGACGGCGAAGAAATCAAGACCTACAAGACCGATGCCTTGAAGGGTGACTCAGACGGCGATATGCTTGCCGACGGCGAGGAAGTAAAGACCAATCGCACCGATCCGAACAAAGCGGACACCGACGGTGATGCCCTGAGTGACGGAGAGGAGATCCAGACGCGCCGCACCGATGCCTTGAAGGCGGATACCGACGGTGACGCCCTTGCCGACGGCGATGAAGTCAACATGCACAAGACCGATCCTTTGAAAGCTGACACCGACGGCGACGAACTCACGGACGGACTGGAGATCAACAAGCACAAGAGCAACCCGCTCATGCCCGATTCTGACGGCGGCACGCTTGCCGATGGGCTGGAAGTGGCCCGTGGATTGAATCCTATGGATCCTTCGGACGATATTCCCACGGCGGTCAAGGTTGCGGTGGGTGAAGCGATCGTCCTGGAAGGTGTGGAGTTCAAGACCGGCAGCGCGGAGATCACGCCTGCGTCCGACGAGACCCTCACGAAAGTCTACAACGCGATGTCCCAGAACCCGGGAATCGAAGTCGAGATCCAGGGCTATACCGATAATACCGGCAAGAAGGCCACCAACCAGAAACTCTCCCTGGCCAGGGCCGAGGCAGTGAAGAAGTACATGGTCGACAAGGGGATTTCTGCCTCGAGAATGACCACGAAAGGCTTCGGTCCCGACAAGCCGATCGCCGACAACAAGACAAAGGAAGGACGTCAGAAGAACCGCCGGATCGAGTTCCTACGGCTGAAGTAATTCCAAGGTATTTTTTAGAGACTAACTTTGGGAGTTCGCTATGGGTTTTCTAGAAGATATCGCGGGCAAGGTCCTCGGCACCTCAAAACAAGAAGGGCAGACGGCGCTCATCAATGCAGTTGTTGGCATGCTCGGAAACAAGAGCACCGGAGGACTTGGAGGACTGGTGGAACAGTTCGCCGCCAAAGGGCTGGGTGACCTTGTCAATTCCTGGGTGAGCACAGGTGACAACCTCCCCGCCACGCCGGCGCAGATACAGAAGGGGCTGGGCTCCGACATGATCAGCCAGCTCGGTGCCCAGGTCGGCCTCTCTCCCGACGCGGTGACGTCGAGCCTGACCGAGCTTCTTCCTCAAATCGTGGATAAGTTGACTCCCGGCGGGAAGGTTCAGGAAGAGGATATCATGTCACAGGGTGCAGATCTGCTCAAATCGCTTTTCAAGTAGCATAGGTCGGCAATACCTTGGTGAAACCGCGGGCGGGAGTGTTGTTCCTGCCTGCGGTTTTTTTTGCGGGCAGCCCTCAACTACTCTCGGTTCCCCGGCTGCCGTCGCGATAGTTCGACAGCGCACCCCCCGGTCGACCTTCGGGACGGCATCACCGCTTCCGGCCCTCGCTCAATCAGATGGTTCCGCGCGACCGCCACCGATTACTTGTTTCTTTCGCAGAATTCTCTATATTACCGGAACATATGCGGGGCTAGTTGATCGGTTCAACGCGAGCTTCCCAAGCTTGAAAGACGGGTTCAACTCCCGTGCCCCGCTCCCACAACAACACGACTTAGCGTTTTCCAGTTAAGTCGTTGTTGTTTTGAGGACCCCGCTCGCCCTTCTAGCGGGGTCAACACTCCGCCTACCGATGTTCCGCTAACTCCTTGTCACTGCGGGATCCCACCGCCCTTTGAGCGGAACCTGTCCTCGTGGTCGCTGTTTTGATGGCCGCTGGCGGAAACCCTAATCCGACTGGGATTCGTCGGGGAGGGAAGAGGTACCACAAGGCGTCACCGAGGGAACAAGCCGCCTGCAACAGCCCGTGCCTCAAGCGATTCCCGCTAAAGATCCAGATAGACCCCAAAGATGTGGAAGTCTTCCCTCTGGTCGAAGAATTGCCCCCGTTCGTCGTAGCCCGTTCTGTACGTGTAGGCGAGACGAACGGGGAGGTTCTGTTTCACGTAGAATCGGAGACCGACCTGATAGCTCTGGGTTGTTCCCCATGCCACTTGTTCCTTTATCTTGACGTCAAAAGCTCCATAAGGCCGAACAAAGCCCGCCACCAGGAAATTTCCCAATTCTCCTCCGAATTGGAACTGCCAGTTCCGGTCGCGGTACGGGACTATGTGATAAATATAGTCCGTGCGGCCGTACAGATAGCCGCCGATGGGCGGGACGTCGTACGATGCCGCCGCACCCACATAGTCTTTGATGACCTGAACGGAGTGTTGTCCAAGCAATTCGATGCCATCGTCGGCGAAATGGGAGCTGATGTGCCCCAGGGCGACACGAAGGGCCAGCGGACCAAATCGGGCATCCAAAGGGAAATCGACCCGGTAGTCGATGGTGTAAACGGTGAGCTGCCCGGGGGGTTTAATCAATCCATTGAAAGTTGTCACCGCGAGTCCAGCTTGAACGATATACGCCTCCCCGGCTACCTGCGCCACGGGCACGACGGCACCTATCGTCCCAATCCAATCGCTGTTCTGGGTTACCTTTGAGAGCGATACCGTATGCTCCATGCCATCCGCCGTAAACCGGGGAAAAATCTTACCCCCCGGGAACAGATCAACGCTGAGACTATCCTGTCCGAAGAGAGGACCCAGAAATGCTGCACTGAGTCCGATCGCAAGACCCAATAATAGGGCTGGCCGGTATTTCATGGCTGATACTCCTGAGATACAATTCTACATAATATCGAAATCCACCCGCAGTTTCCACCTCCCATTGCTTCCCCCCATCATCCTCCATCCTCGATTCTCATTCTTCCATCTTCAATCCTCCCTCTTGCTTCCCTTCCTTAGTTTCCGTATAAATCATATCACCTGGTCGTCCGAGGTCCAGATGAGCACCCAATCGCCATGAGTATCCCCATCTTTCAGGTCGATGCCTTCACACACGAGCTCTTCAAGGGCAACCCGGCGGCAGTCTGTGTGCTGAATGAACAACGCGATCTCGCCTGGATGCAGGAGGTCGCGGCCGAGATGAACCTCTCTGAGACGGCCTTTCTCCTCCCTCAACGGGACGGTTCCTTCAGTATCCGCTGGTGCACGCCAACGGTGGAGGTCGATCTCTGTGGCCATGCGACGTTGGCCAGTTCTCACGTGATCTTCGAAACCGGGATGGTTGAGCCGGATGCGCAGATCAGGTTCGAAAGCAGGAGCGGACCCCTGGGTGCGCGGCGGAGCGGTCATTGGATCGAGCTTGACTTCCCGGCCTGTCCCGAAAGCGCAATTGAACCTCCCCCCGAACTCGCCCTGGCACTGGGGATCAAGCCCAAATACGCGGGCAAGAACGTAGATGACTACCTGGTGATGGTGGATTCTGAACGCATCGTGCGCGAGATGCGGCCTGATTTCGCCCGTCTCAAACAGTCTGCAACCAAGGGCAGAGGTGTCATTGTCACTGCGGCTGCCGACACGCCGGGGTTCGACTTTATTTCTCGCTTCTTCGCTCCCGGCGTGGGGATCGACGAAGATCCCGTCACCGGCTCCGCTCATTGTTGTCTCGGTCCGTTCTGGATGGAGCGACTTCACAAGAGCGAGTTTACGGCGTACCAGGCTTCTCCGCGCGGCGGAATTGTCCGCGTGCGCGTCGCCGGCGACAGGGTCGTCCTTGGCGGTGAGGCGGTGACTGTCTTCAAAGGGGAGTTGGTAGAGTGATGAGCAGCAAGGATGGATGGCTTGTATTCTCACGCAAAGACTGAGAAGAAGAAGTAGCCGGGCCAATCAGTCCATGATCGGCGCATCCGTCGCCCGGGAACGAATCCAGATGAAGGCACCCCTGTGAACAAGTGGGCATTCGCGCTCCTCCTCCTGTTGTGTACGCCGGCCGTGTCGCTTGCTCAACATGAGATATCCGGAAAGGACGAGGCGCTCCGGGGATTTCGATGGAAACGCCACGCACGCAACCCGGTCTTCCCCGCTCTCCCCTCGACTTGGATGGAGTCCCAGACGGCAAACCCCGACCTCTTGCTGAACGGTGACACATACTTCATGTATTTCCGCGGGCAACAGGGAGGGCACGATCGTATCGGTTTTGCCACGGCCTCGCGGGAGGGATTTGACGGCGTCACATGGAAGGTCCAACCGGAGCCGATCATCGATGTGGGAAACCCGGGGTCCTGGGACGAGAGCCATTGCCTCGACCCCGCGACGGTCCTGGTGAACGGTCGGGTCTACCTCTACTATACGGGCGTCAACCCGCGCGTCAACCGCTCGGTGATGCTCGCTGTCTCTGATGACGGCATTCATTTTACGAAGTACGAGAAGAATCCCGTGATGATCGGCGGCGGCGCACCTGAAGTGATCTATCACGACAGCACATTCTACCTTTACTTCTGGTGGCCGGTGCCGAACAAGAAAGGGTTCCAGATTCACTACGCGGC
The DNA here is from genome assembly GCA_017860555.1 of Bacteroidota bacterium. GTDB lineage: Bacteria > Bacteroidota > Ignavibacteria > UBA10030 > UBA6906 > JAGDMJ01. Next base: position 915 of record JAGDMJ010000169.1, on the reverse strand, counting down.
ATCGCGGGACGGATTTCGCTTCGCAGAACCTTCCGCAGAGCCGGCTGTGCCCGTGGGACCGGAAGGCAGCTGGGAAAGCACGACAGTGGAGACGCAGCGGATCTTTTCCGAAGGCGGCTTGCATTACATGATCTACTGCGGTTCCGGGCACAATGTGGACTATCCATGGAATGCCGGCCTTGCGACATCTCGGGATCTGATCCATTGGGAGAAATACCCCGGGAATCCGATCTTCTCCCGGGGAGAGAAAGGTACATGGGACGAAGGGGCCATCTGGTTCACAACGGTCGAAAAAATAGACGGCCGATACTATATGTGGTATGAGGGGTATGGCGGAGGTACGTCGAGGACGGAAGCGTACGGAAGTTATCTGAAAGGGGGCAAGTCCCAGGTGGGGATGGCAACCCTCGATGCTCCGTTCTTCTACGTGAAGCCTCCGCAGACACCATAGTACGCGGATTCGGGCAGACCTTTTCGGCCCGAATCCGAGGAGAGGTGACATTCTTTCCGAATTACGCCGTAACGGCCGAGGGCTGGCCTTCGATCCTTGCCTTCAGGAGAACCGATGTGATGAGTTCGATCAGGAATCCGTAGATCATACCCAGGACAACCGTCCAGATGAACATCGAGGTCTTGCTGAATTCCGGGCTGTCAGGCGCCATGAGACCGCTGAAGGCAAGCGGAAGGCTGAAGAGCAGTCCAAGAACAAGCCCATGGATGGCCCAGTGGCCCATGCGGACGCGCGATATCCCGATGCCGAAACCGGTGAGGGCACGGCTGGTGATGATTTGCCACACAACAGGGCCCGGAACAACGCCGGGGCTGCTCGATGCCAATCCGTAGCAAACCAGGCCAGAGAGTATCCCCGAAAGTGTGGCAATGGTCAAACGTTTTGCATTCTTCATGAGGGTCTCT
>JAGDMJ010000168.1 GCA_017860555.1 Bacteroidota bacterium | reverse complement strand
CATTCCGTGACCCCGGGCTTCCTCGCATACACCCTGTCCGAGATCAATGACCTGTTCTGCAGCAACAAAGTGGCCATGAGCATCGAAGGGCCCTGGTTCCAGCAACTCGTCGAGGACAAGAACCCGGGGAAGGAATTCTACACCGTCCCTGTTCCGGTGCCGGACGACCTGGTCGACCAGTACAAAACCCTCCCCTCGCTCCAGGATATGGTGATGTACCCGATCAGCGCACATTCAAAACATCTGACTGAAACCTGGGAATTCCTGAAGTACATCAGGAGCGCCGAAGCCGATATGCTCTACATCGATCACAAGACGGGAGGGCTTCCCACCACCATCCAGGTCCTGAACTCTCCGGAGAACGCGAAGCGAAAGGCGTGGGACGTCTACGACAACGAAATCCGACACAGCACGCCGTGGCCAGCGCATCCCCATATCATCCCTATCGTGAAAAATATCCTGGCGCCGTATGGTCAGAAAGCAATCATCGGAGAGATGACTCCGCAGGATGCCATGGATGCAGCGGTCAACGAGGCATACGCGCTCCTTGAGGAGGGCAGATGAAACGTTCCACGCCGTATCTGCTCCTGGCCCCGGCGCTGCTGTTCACCGGTTTCATCCTGCTGTTTCCGCTCGTCCAGAATCTGCTCAACAGCCTGATGCACATGACGCTGGGACGAGGAGGAACAAGCTGGAGCGGGTTGGAGAACTACTCCAGAGTGCTGTCGGACGGGCTCTTCTGGCTGGCTTTCAGGAACACCGTGGCATATGCAGTCGCCGGAACCGTGGCCGCACTGCTCCTCGGCCTCGGGTTCGCCGTCGTGCTGAACGCACGGATCGGAAAGTTCACCGACATCATGGCATTCTTCTATTCGATCCCCTGGGTAGTGTCCCCGGTCGTGGCCGGCTTTGCCTGGAAATGGCTCCTCAATGACAGCTTCGGGATCTTCAATGAATGGCTGACAAGCTGGGGAATCGTCCGCGAGGATGTGAACTGGTTGGGCGACCCGCGGACGGCACTGTTGTGCGTGGCTGTCGCAAGGATCTGGCAGTTCTATCCCTTCGCCATGGTGATGTTCCTTGCCGGATTGCAGTGCATCCCGCAGGAGCAGTACGAAGCGGCGGAGGTCGACGGCGCGACAGCGCTCCGGAAGTTCTTTCATATAACCATCCCGAACCTTCGCTACGTCACAGCCGTTCTTCTGCTCCTTGGGGTCATCTGGAGTTTCAATGACTTCAATATGGTCTTTGTCATGACGCGGGGAGGCCCGATCAATTCCTCCATGGTCCTTCCGGTCCTCGTGCGGGAGTACTCGTTCGTCTACTTTGATGTCGGAAAAGGATCAGCCCTTTCCATCCTCGTGTTCGCAATGCTGTTTCTACTCTCGTTCCTCTATCTTAGAGTGCTGACGAGGAGTGATGCCGCATGAAAAAGACCGCGCTCATCGTCCTGATGCTCGTGCTTGCATCCCTCGTCCTGCTCCCCTTCCTCTGGACGACTGCCACCTCATTCAAGCCGCTGACGGAAGTCAACAAGCATCCGCCGGAGTGGTTCAGCCCTAATATGAGCTTCGAGCCGTATCGCGATATGTTCTTTTATCTTCCGTTCTCAGACTACACGGCTAACAGCCTTGTTGTTGCCGGTGCCGCGACGGTGCTGACGCTCGTGATGGGAAGTCTGGCCGGGTTCGCATTTGCGCGATTCACATTTCCGGGAAAACGGCTGGTGCTTCTTGTCCTGTTGCTCTCCCAGATGCTCCCCGGCGCCTCAGTGATCATTCCGCTGTTCCAGCTTGTCACCGCGGCGGGACTCTACGACACGCTGGTCGGGCTGATCCTCGTCCACACGGCAATCATGCTTCCGTTTGTCATCTGGCTTCTGTATGGATTCTTCAGCGGGATCCCCAGAGAGGTTGAAGATGCGGCGTTGATCGACGGATGCTCCAGGGTCAGCGCATTGTGGAGGGTGATTCTCCCTCTTGCTCTCCCCGGGTTGGGTGCGACGGCCCTGTTTGCTTTCCTGGGGTCCTGGAATGAGTTCTTCTTCTCCCTCCTGCTGACAACATCTGATACTGCCCGGACCATCCCGGTCGGGATTGGCCTGTTCGTGGGCGAGTATCAGGATGTCTGGAACCAAATGTCGGCTGCAGCGGTCCTGTTCAGCATTCCTCCGCTGCTCTTGTTCTTGTTGGTACGGAAGACATTCGTGAAGGGATTGGCGGCGGGAGCGTTGCAGTAGGCGGTCGTGGGCCTTTGATCGCCCGGTGGCTGCTGGTTACTGCCGACCAACCACCAATAAATCATCGTCCTGCTGTATTTCCCTGAGGTGATCAGAAGAGGGCCGGGCACACCGGCGCCCCCCGAATTGTCTGATCAATCTCGTGAATGCAAGGTCATCGGAAACCGATAGGAAGTACGTCGAGGGGGAAACGCCGATCTCGGGGGAGGCGGCGTAGAAATGCGAATCCTCTGGAGAGCCATCCCGTCGTGACGAACGCGCGAACGCCCGTGCCAGCGATGCATGGAGCGGTTCCGGAAAGCCCGCCATATCAAAAACGAACCAGATCACTGCCACTCCGCGGAAGACAACGACCAAAACCACCCTTTAAACGATGCGGGGGCGGTTGTGGTTCCAGCCTCCAGCGTTTTCGACGTCTGCGTTCAGAATATGCCTCCACATCGTTGATGCCTCCCAAGGCCCGCCGATGGCGGAAGGGAAAGTGATTCCTGCGCGATCGCCTGGCTCGTTCAGCTCAGCGGCACGCTCTTGCGGGGAGAGGTGGCTGATCTGGGAGGTGGTCCTCATGCCGAGTTGCGTGGGGCATCCGCACAACCTCCTTGAGCTTTTCCTCGGCTTTCTTGCGGGCACTGATGTCTTCCACCGTGCCAATCGCACGCACGACCTTCCCAGCCGCATCCCGCACAGCTGATACTGTCAAATGCACCCAGATAGGACTACCATCTCGACGGAGGTAGCGTTTCTCGTAGTCGAACAGGTCGATCTCGCCAGAGAGCAGACGGGCATTCAGCACGTCGCTTTCGGCGCGGTCCTGGGGCGCGGTTAATTCATGGACAGTCATCCGGAGCAATTCGTCGCGGCTGTAAGCCAGTATGGAACATATACGGTCGTTGACGGCGAGGAAACGCCCGTTGACATCTGCCTCAACAATGCCCAATGCAGCATTATTGAACGTCGCCCGCAATCGCTGTTCACTCTCCCTGAGGGCCTCCTCCGCCCGCTTCTGCTCGGTCACATCGTGCAAGACGCTGACCAAGGCAGGCCCCCCTTCGAGTTCCAACTGTTCAGCCGAAAGCAAGACGCAACGCTCCTCACCGGCTGCGCTCCGGACGAGCATTTCATAGTTCCGCAAATTCCCGTCCCGGCGGAGCCGTGAGAGAGCTTCCTCACGGTCAGGGGGATGCACGTAGAGGTTCAGCTCGAGCGTATTCCTCCCTACGGCCTTTGACCGCTCCATGCCAAAGAGCCGCAGAAAGGCTTCGTTCACATCGAGGATTGTGCCATCTTCCTTTTTGCTTATGACGTAAGGATCCGGACTTGCCCGGAATGCCGCGGAAAACCGTTCCTCGCTGATACGCAGAGCCTCTTCGACTTCACGGCGCTTCCGCTGGATCTCGGCCCCTTCCAGAGCACGCTTCATGGCCGGTATCAGCCGGAAAATGCGATCCTTCAGCACATAGTCTGTGGCCCCGCGCTGCAAAGTCTCAATGACCCGCTCTTCACCCAATTCGCCAGTCACCATGATGAACGGAATTTCGGGACACCGCTCCTGGGCCGCCCTTAAGGCCTGTTCGCCGTCGAAACCCGGCATGCGGTAGTCAGAAAGGATCATGTCAAAATCCCGTCTCGACAATGCGGCAAGGAATTGCTCCTGATTCTGCACGTACTGAACAGTGGCAGGAAATTCCGTTTTCTGCAACTCCAGGGCCATTGCCACAAGTTCGGCATCTGCCGAACAGTCATCCAGGTGCAAAACGCGTATCGGAGTACCCATCTTCTCCCCCACCCGAAAACCTCTCTGATCCTCAATGTTCATACATCAGTTACATGGATTCCCAACAACTCGCATGCCAGCGAGCGTCCCAAAAAAAGCGCCACTCTTGGAGCATGCAGAGGCTCGATGGTAGGATTTTATCTTATATTCTTCGCCATTTTGTAGAATTTGGAAGCCAATTTGGAAATGGCTTCACAGGAGGGACTATGTAGACGTGACCTTGTGGGTTGATGGCAATGTGAAGTGGAACGTGGCACCTTTCCCCTCTTCTCCTTCCGCCCAGACCCGCCCGCCGTGCCGCTCGATGATCTTTCGGACGTTCGCAAGACCGATGCCCGTGCCCTCAAACTCGTCCTGAGGGTGAAGGCGTTGGAAGACCTGGAAAAGGCGTCCCGCTTTTGCGGACGGGAATCCCACCCCGTTGTCCCGCACGAAATAGTGGATCTCGCCTTCCTTGGCGATCCCCCCAATTTCGATGCGTGGCTCCGGCGCGGTGCGCGTAAACTTAAACGCGTTGGAAATGAGGTTTTCAAAAACCTGGCGGAGGAGCACGGGATCAGCAACGACCGACGGAAGCGGGTGGACTTCGAGAGAGGGCGCATGCGCGGCCGTGTGCCGTTGTTGTTCCGTCACCGTCCTCACGAGTGATTCGACGTCCAAAAGCACCAGATGAGGAAGCTGCCGGGCGACGCGGGAGAAGAGCAGCAGAGAGGTAATGATCTGGTTCATGTGGTCAGCACTTTTCAGGATCTGTTCGATGTGGTGCCGCTGTAGGTCGGTCAGATTTGCGGCCGCGTCCTCGCGGAGCTTTTCTGCAAAGCCCGTGACCACCCGGAGCGGCGCTTTGAGGTCATGCGACACAGAATAACTGAACGATTCCAACTCACGATTGGCCCGGCGCAACTCCTCCGTGCGTCCCTGAACACGCTCCTCCAATTTCTCATTGAGCCGATGAATCTCGGTTTCAGCGTTCTTTCGCGCCGTGATATCTTCCTTGATGGCAAGAAAGTGTTGAACCTTTCCGAGGTTGTTCTTGACCGCCGAGATGGACGCAAACTCCCAGTAGAACTCCCCGTTCTTCTTCTTGTTGTGAAATTCTCCGTACCACTCCTCACCCGCAAGAATCGTCGCCCACAGCCGGGCATATTCCTCCGGGGGGCGCTCTCCTGACTTCAGGATACGGGGATTCTGTCCAATGGCCTCTTCCCTGCTGTATCCTGTCAACTGCACGAATTTTTCATTGACGTATTCAATCGTCCCGTCCGGATCGGTAATGACGATCGATGCGGGGCTTTGTTCAACGGCACGCGAAAGCATAACAAGTTGGTCCTCCACCTGTTTCCGCTCGGTGATATCGCGGAAGTTGACCGAAAGGCCGCCGGCCTCCGTTGGGTATGCCGTCGCATCAATCCAGTGATTGAGAACCAGAGAGAAGACTTCATCATGCACGGCCTGACGCTCGCACAGCGCCTTCTCCAGCATGGCGTAAAAATCGGTTCCGGCCACCCGGGGAAAGGCTTCCACCAGGGTCTTCCCCATCAAATCCCCGCGGAACCGCCCCCAGAGGGCCTCCGCTTTTCGATTCACATAGGTGAAGCGCCACTTCTCGTCGAGTGCAAAAAAGGCGTCCTGAATACTCTCCAGTATTTCTGTGGTCTTCCGATGGGCCTTGTGCAGTGCCTCTTCCGCCTCTTTTCGCTTCCGTTTATTGTCCGCTTCGTCGAGAGCACGCCGGACAGCAGGAATGAGCCGAAAAAGACGGTCTTTAATGACATAGTCTGTCGCGCCGCGTTGCAGCGTCTCGATCGCTCTTTCCTCCCCCAGTTCTCCGGTGACCATGATGAAGGGAATATCCGGACAGGCCTCCTGCGCCGCATCCAGGGCCTGGTCACCGTCAAAGCCGGGCATGCGGTAGTCGGAGAGGATGACATCGAAGTCCCTCCGTCGGAGCGCGGCAAGAAAGTCCCCTTTGCTCTTGACGTATTGTACTGACGCCTGGAGTTTCTCCGGTTCCGCCCGTAGGATCTCGGCAATCAACTCCGCATCCATCGGGTTGTCGTCAATATGCAGTATTCGTGTGGAATTGGCTGTCATATAAGTAGCAAGCATGCGCAAGAAAGAGGAAAAGCCCGATCGGATGAATCCTCAGGACCGACGTGTGCGAGTTTCCAGATCCCTGAGAAAACCGATTCCCTGCCGAACAAACGCTGGGCCGTCCGGACAGACATTGTGGAACATCCCGCGCTGGAATGCGAAATCGCCGAGGCCGGAATTGTACCCCTCAAGCCCGATGTATCCGTCAAAGCCGATGGCGTGAAGGGTCTTGAAGATTGGATCCCATGGGATCAATCCTCCTCCCGGGACGCCACGATCGTTCTCGCATGCATGAAGCGCATAGAGTCGTGAACCCACTGACTGGATCGCCGCAGGATAATCCCGGATCTCGGTCACGACATGATAGGTGTCGAAGAGGACGGACAGATTGGGATGGCGCGCCAGATCCAGCAAACAGAGCAGCTGATCCGTCGTGTTGACCATATGAGTGCGAAAATGACTCATCGGTTCAAGCACAATGGCTACATTCTGTTTGGCTGCATACGCGGCAAGCTCATGAAGCCCTTCTGCTGTCCGGTCGTACTCATCGGATGGCGGACGCCGGCGTTTCACGACACCTGGATGCCCGTAGAGCGCGCCGGCGTACGCCGCAGCTCCCAGTGCAGCAGCGACATCAACCTGTCTCTTGTGCCAGGCGAGTCCCTTCGCACGGTCACCCTTGTCGTCCGCCGAAAGATCGCATTCCAGGGGCCAGGCTCCTCCCGGCCCGATCAGCAGGTCGAGCCCCAGGGATGCTGCACGTTCACCCGTACGGAAAGGGTCAAAGACGATGTCGTCTCCCACTGACAGTTCGAACATGTCGAGCCCGAGCTCTTTTGCCAGATCGAGAAGATGGAGCTGCGAATCGGACCAACGCTCAACGAAGAGGTAGCAGTGCGCGCCGTATTTCATAGGTCGTGTGGGTACAAGTCATGATACAGTACCGGATTTTTCGGGGAATTGCAAGGATCGGAGGACCGGGCCTGCCGCGACAAGAAAAGTTACAGC
>JAGDMJ010000167.1 GCA_017860555.1 Bacteroidota bacterium | reverse complement strand
GTACGATTTTCCTTGCTTTTGGCAAATGCATCTCGTATCTTTGAAACGTTAGGCACAGTTCGCCGTCGTTGAGCTTTAGCAAAGCAAAGTCTGTCGCAACTATGGTAGAGTGGTATCCTGACCAGGTTGCGACTTTTGTTTTTTTGTGAGGCACTTCACGCTGGCTGTTCCACGGACCTCCTGTCCGCAAAAAGGGCACGGGGGAGTTTATTACAATATTTGAAAGGACGAGTTCCATGGAAAAAGGAACCGTGAAGTGGTTCAATGCTGCAAAGGGTTACGGATTTATTTCTCGCGACGGTGGCGAAGATGTGTTTGTGCACTTCAGAGCAATCGCCGGTTCAGGGTACAAGTCTCTGAACGAAGGGGATAAGGTCCAGTTTGATGTCGAACAGGGCCCCAAGGGGCTCCAGGCATCCAACGTGTCACCTGCCTGAAGCTTGACACCACGCTTCTGAACAGAAATCCCGGTCTGTCAGCATATGAGGGCCGGGATTCACTTTTTTATCACTTATAGAGTTACTGTATGAAATCAGAGTCCTTGCGACTCAGCAAAGGAATGGTCGGATTACTTGCCTCGCATGGCATTACCACTCCGACACCAATTCAAAAAGAAATTATCCCGGCGATCTTCGAAGGACGCGATGTCATCGCGCAATCGGAGACCGGCTCGGGGAAGACGCTCAGCTTCGCGATCCCGATCATCGAGTCGATGAACCGGCGCGATGGGCTACGCGCGCTTGTCATTGCGCCAACGCGTGAGCTTGCCTCGCAGATCGCCGGCGAGTTCATGAAATTCTCCGAAGGCAAACATCTCGGCGTCACCACGGTGTATGGGGGCGTCTCCATCAACGAGCAGCGCCGGAAACTCGATCGCACGAACATCATCGTCGGCACGCCCGGCAGGCTGCTCGACCTGCTCAACAGGGGGATGCTCTCGCTGGATACGGTGCACACCGTGGTCCTGGATGAGGCGGACCGGATGCTGGACATGGGGTTCATCCGCGACATCGAGAAGATCCTCCACCGCGTCCCCGCGGACCGGCGCACGCTTCTCTTCAGCGCCACGATCTCCAAGGAGATCCAGACGCTTGCACGGAAATTTCTCCGTGATCCGGTCAATGTCGAAATGGAATCCAAGGTGAAGCCTGAGTTGCTCCACCAGACCTATTATCAGACTTCCACCGATCAGAAACAGGCACTGCTGGTTCATCTTCTGAAAGCAGAGCGCGACCTTGTCCTCGTCTTCTGCAACAGAAAGCATATCACGAAGCGGCTCGCCGATCGACTGGCGAAAGAAGGAATCGCCGCACGCTGCCTGAACGGCAATATGTCACAGCCGCAGCGGGACAAGGCGACGAACGATTTTCGGCACAAGAGGTACAATGTGCTTGTGGCCACCGACGTGGCTGCCCGGGGTCTGGACATTGATGGAATCTCGCACGTCTACAACTATGAGATCCCCCGGGATGTCGAATCGTACACGCATCGGGTGGGGCGCACTGCGAGGGCGGGGAAGCACGGGCAGGCAATTTCGCTCGTGGCGGGAGGTGAAGAACAGGATTTTTTCAAGCAGATCCTCTTCAGTTACCGTGGGGTCATCACATTGAAGACCGCCTCGGACATCCGTCCTCTGGCAAAGGTGGAGCAGGTTGGGAGAAAAACGCATCAACCGGCGGCCTCGCAACCTCAGGGGAACCGGAGGGAACCTCAACACACGCATCCGCAGCATCAAAAGAAGGGGAGGCCGTCAAGCGAACACCGGCAAAACCGGAAACGGCGGCCGTGGGAGGGTAAGGGCCGGGAAGAAAAAGGGTGGTCAAACCATCCGGCGGGGCGGAGAATAAGCTGAAATAGGGGTCAGGGGACAGGGATCAGGTGTCAGCGGGTTGTGCAGGTTTCCCCTTGACTCACACCTGTCGATTTTGTATCATATGCTATCATGCTCATCGCACACCAGACATCGGCCCATCTTCATCACCACCATCATCATGGCGACGAAGCCGCACGTCCTGGTATGCTAAAGAATGGATAGCTGACTGAGCAGCACGAGTGTAGAAGAGCCCTTCTTGGAATACCAGGAAGGGCTCTTCGGCTTTCTTGCCACAGATGGACACTGAAACTCACCCCCCAAGCCCCCCTCTCTTCAAAAGCAGGAGAGGGGGGATGTGTGGGACGGTTTACAGATAAACACAGATAGGTGATGAACACAGATGATGAAGCCAACCATCGGGCTCCCCACAGGTTATCGTGATGTCGTCTTCGACGAGGCTCGCTCCCGCCGCACTATCGAGCGGCAATTCGCCGATGTGTTCGACAAGCGCGGCTTCGGCGAGATCTCCCCGTCAGGTGTTGAGTACCTGGATGTCTACACACGGGGGAGGCAGAGCATCAAGGAGGTCACGTTCAAATTCCTGGACCGCGACGACAATCTTCTTGCCCTTCGGGCCGATTTTACCCCTGCCATTGCGCGTGTCGTATCAAGCGGTGTCCTTGGCGAGGAAGTGCCCTACCGCATCTGGTATTGCGGCAACGTATTCCGGAAAGCGGATGTCCATCGGGGGAGATTCCATGAGTTCAGGCAGATCGGCGCCGAACTGCTCGGGGCGAATTCGATCGAACGGGACGTCGAGATCTTGCAGGTTGCGTTGGAGTGCATGGCAGCCGCCGGGATCAAAGATGTCCATCTGCATCTGAACCATGCAGGCATCTTCCGGGGAATCATCAACGCGCTTCCGCTGGATCCGGAGGCTTTGCGACAGGTGAAGACCGAGATCGACAGGAAAGACATGCGTCGTGTTGCCGCGCGGCTCCAGGATTTCGGCGTTGCTCCGGACATTCAGCGCCAGGTGAATGCGATCTGCCGCTGTGTCGGCGACAGAGACGATCTCTGTGCGACCAGGGAAGCGATCGACAATCAGGAAGCGGCGGCAGCGATGGATGCGCTGCTCGAATTGGCGTCGCTCCTTTCGCCATTCACGGAGAACATCGTCTTTGACCTTACTGAGATCGACGAGATGGAATACTACACCGGGGTGATGTTCGCGTTCTTCCACCCGAAGGTTTCGACCGAATTGGGAAAGGGGGGACGCTACGATGCTCTTCTTCAGGAATTCGGCCGATCAATGCCCGCCGTGGGGTTCTCATTTTCGATGGACAATCTGGTGGTGCTGTCATGACCAGAAAACTCCTGATTGCCCTCCCGAAGGGGAGGCTCCTGGACAAATCGATCGACTTGATGGGCAAGGCCGGGATCACGGTGGCTCCCGGAGACGGTTCGCGGCTGTTGTTCATCGAGGATCAGGAGAGGCTCTTCCGGTTCGTCATGCTCAAGCCCGTGGATATTCCCGTCTATGTGGAGTCGGGAGTGATCGACGCCGGGATTTGCGGAAGCGATATCCTGCGGGAGTTGGAGAGTGACGTGAACGAGCCTCTCGATCTGCAGATCGGCCGGTGCGCGCTTGTGGTGGCAGGTCCTGCTGAGAAAGAAATTTCCTACCGTCGGAATATCCATGTCGCAACCAAGTATCCCCGCACTGCCGCCCGCTTCTTCAAAGGGAAGAACGCCCATGTGCACATCGTGAAGCTGGAGGGCTCGGTGGAGATCGCGCCGCTCCTGGGCCTGGCGGACGTGATCGTCGACCTTGTCGAAACGGGACGGACCCTGAAGGAGAATGGCATGAAAGTCCTGGAGGAGATCTCGCCGGTGAGCGCGAAGCTGATCGTCAACAGGACCGCGATGAAGATCAAAGCAAAGCAGGTGAACAATCTGATTTCACAGTTCGACAGGGTGGTCTATGCGAATCCTTGACATGAGAACCAGCCGGCGGGAGGTTCTGGCTCTCGCGAGAAGAGAATGGGTGAATGATCCCGTCATCGAGGCGAAGGTCCGGGAGATTGTCGACCGCGTGCGGAAGGAAGGAGACGAAGCCGTGACGACATATACCCGGCAGCTCGATTGCGGCCTTATCGATTCGCTGGGGTTGCTCGTCCCGGCGAGGGAAGTCGATGCCGCCTGCAGAAGGGTCGCGCCCGGGGTCCGAAAAGCCCTGAAGATCGCAAAGCGCAACATCGAGAGGTTTCACAGGCGGCAGCTCCCGAAATCCTGGACCCTGAAGAGCCCGGGGAGGAAGCTTCAGCACCGGGTTACGCCGCTCGAACGTGTGGGAATCTACATCCCGGGGGGAAAAGCCGCATATCCCTCAACGGTCCTCATGAATGCCATCCCTGCCGTGATTGCCGGGGTGAAGGAAATCGTCATGACCACTCCTTGTTCGCGCGAAGGGAAGATATCGCCGGAGGTGCTCGCGGCTGCCAGGGAGTGTGGCATATCGGAAATTTACAGAATAGGCGGCGCTCAAGCCGTTGCCGCGCTCGCGTATGGGACGGAGTCGATCAGGCGGGTGGACAAGATCACGGGGCCGGGGAACGCGTACGTGGCCGCGGCGAAGCAGATGCTCTACGGCACGGTGGGAATCGATGTCATCGCGGGTCCCACCGAGGTAGTCATCGTCGCGGATGCTCAGGCCCGCCCGGATTTCATCGCGGCAGATCTGATTGCCCAGGCGGAACACGATGAGCGCGCCGTGCCGATTTGTATCACCACGGAGGCCAGGCTCGCGGGAGCCATCTGCGCGGAGCTGGACAGGCAACTTGTATCCGCACCGCGCCGGGATATCGCGCGACGGGCCCTGGACCAGCAAGGTGTGATCGTCCAGGTGTCCTCGCTCAAGGAGGCGGCAGATCTGGTGAACGATCTGGCCCCGGAACACCTGGAGGTTCTGCTCAAGAACCCTGACGCGTTCGCCTCGAAGGTGAAGCATGCCGGATCGATCTTCCTGGGCAACTGGTCAACGGAAGCCCTGGGAGATTACGCGGCAGGTCCGAACCACACGTTGCCGACATCGGGAACCGCGAGATTCAGTTCCCCGCTCGGCGTTCTGGACTTCATCAAGTTCTCCAATGTCATCACGTTCAGCAAGAAGGAATTCGAACGACTGGCCGATACAGTGGAAGCCCTTGCAAGGGTGGAGGGGCTCCACGGACACGCGGCTTCCGTTGCCATAAGGAGAGGACGCCGGTGAGCGACGTGATCCGAAAAGAGATTAAGACGCTCACGGAATACACGCTGAAGCAATATCCGTGGCGGATCAAACTCAATCAGAACGAGAATCCGTACGAACTCCCACAACCTATCAAGGACGAGATCCTGCAGAGGGTGGGGGCGCTTTCATGGTCTCGCTATCCTCCCTTCATCCCGCAGCAACAGATCGAGAAGCTGGCGGCGTTCACGGGGTGGCCTGGCGAGGGAATCCTGATCGGCAACGGGTCCAATGATCTGCTCCAGCTCCTGTTCACCTCTTCGCTCGAGCGCGGTACCGCGGCCGTGATCAGCCAGCCTACATTTACTCTTTACAAGCTGCTTGCACAGGGGCTTGCGGCTGACATCCTCGAGGTACCGATGACGAGCTCGTTCTGCTTTGATACGGAGCGGATCATCGAGGCCGCGAATGAGTCCGATGCGCGACTCGTAGTGATATGTTCCCCCAACAATCCCACCGGCAGCTTCATCTCGCGGGATGAGGTCCGGACAATCGTCGAACGGACGAAGGGACTTGTGGTACTGGACGAAGCGTACATGCACTTCGCCCGGGAGTCACACGCCGGTCTGTTGAAGGAATGTGACAGGCTTGTGGTATTACAAACCTTTTCCAAAGCCATGGGCGCGGCGGGATTGCGTCTGGGTTACGCATTGCTCGCTCCGTCTCTGGCCAGGGAACTGAACAAGCTGAAGCTCCCTTACAGTGTGAACATCTTCACGCTCCTTGCCATGGAGACGCTGATCGACCGGTGGGAGACGATCAAGGGATGGATTGAGCTGCTGAAACAGGAGCGAGAGTTTCTCCAAAAGGAACTGGGGCGCATTCCCACATTGAAGACATACCCTTCGGACGCAAATTTCATCCTGTTCGAATCCCAGAAGAAGACTCCCAAAGAAGTCTTCGATGCATTGCTCGGGAAGGGCATTCTGATCCGGGACGTCTCATCCTATCCGATGCTGGGCAGGGGATTGCGGGTGACAGTTGGCAAGCCGGAAGAGAATCGTGAATTCTTGAGCGCACTCAAGGAGGCCGTATGAGCAGAGAATCCTCTGTGGTCCGGGACACGACCGAGACATCGATCGACCTGAGGTTGAATCTGGACGGGACGGGTGTCTATTCGATCGAAACGGGTGTTGGTTTCTTCGACCATATGCTGTCACATATTGCGAGGCATGGCGGCCTCGACCTCTCGCTGAAGGCAAGGGGAGACCTGCACGTCGATGAACACCATCTTGTGGAAGATGTGGGTATCTGCCTCGGGAAGGTGATTCGCGAGGCCCTCGGGGAAAAGCGAGGCATCGAGCGTTTCGGAACCGCGTTTGTTGCCATGGATGAGGCCCTTGCACGCACGGTGATCGATCTGAGCGGTCGAAGCTATCTGGTGTTTCACGCGTCATTTTCACGTGAGATCATCAACGGATTTTCGCTCGAGCTCGTGAAGGAATTCTTCCAGGCCGTTGCCGGAGAAGGGAAGATGAATATTCATATTGCACTCCTGTATGGCGCGAATGCCCACCATCAGGCAGAAGCGATCTTCAAATCGTTCGGCCGCGCTCTCCGCCAGGCGGTCCGGCTGACGACGCTGGACTCCGTACCGTCAACAAAAGGGGTTTTATGATCGCCATCGTGGATTACGGGATGGGGAATCTGCGCAATGTGCGACGGGGCTTTGCCGAAGTGGGGCATGATGCCATCATTACCGATGATCCACGCCTGATATCCCGCGCCGAGAGGATCGTGCTTCCGGGGGTCGGGGCTTTTGGCGAGGCTGTCCGGCGCATTGACGCCAGGGGCTTGCGCGTACCGCTGACAGAACAAATCGACAAGGGAACGCCGCTGCTGGGAATTTGCCTGGGGATGCAGTTGCTCTACCGGGCGAGTGAGGAATCGCCTGGTGCACAGGGGCTCGGGCTTTTGAGTGGTGAAGTGAAGCGGTTCTCCGATGACGTGAAGGTGCCTCATATCGGGTGGAACGATATCGTGGTATCTCCCGGAGAGCAGTTGCTTGATGTGG
>JAGDMJ010000166.1 GCA_017860555.1 Bacteroidota bacterium | reverse complement strand
TGGTCGTGGGTAGCGCGATTCCCTTTGTTTTGGGCTGGCTCTCCAGGAGCTACCTTCCTGCGATGGTCATTTGGGACTGTTTTGTCATCTATTCAGTGGTACACCTGCTCGATGGCCGTCGCCCAACCAGGATCAAGGATATTCGCCGCATCTATCAGAGCGGCCTGGGTATGATCATCGCGTTCATCATAATCAGGCTTGCAGGCTCGTAGGATGCCATGCTCGCTCCGCCTCGCTTGGCTGGTTGAGACCGCGTCTGGACATTCTTCAGAGGAATTGACAAATTGTTGCTCAAACCGGATATCGGCTTCAGCATTGCCAATGCGCTGGAATCTCGACTCAGCGGTGCACCCTTCACTGTTAGCGCAGGCCTGCTCTATACTCAGCTTTGCCGCATAACCGATTTCGTGAGGGCATTCGCTCCTCCGTGGTAGAGCAGCATGTATGCGATCGGAGAGCTCACAACCCACGCGAAGAGAGTTTTTCGATATCAATTGACGGATTCGGTGCGGGACCGAACCAGAGTCTCGAGGACCCTCTCGGCAATTGGAACCAACGCGGCCCATTTTCGTATACCAGATTGAACAACGACAGGGGAGGAGCGTGCAAGGGGGGAACGAACCCTCAAGAATAAGATCAGGAGCGTAACATGAGCGACATCGTCAGGTTCGGAGAATCTGTCGAAGGGTATTCCGTCCCGGTGTTGAATGAACGAGAAATAAGGGCCGCGGCGGGACTGCTCTTCCTGGTGCTGGTTCAGGCATTGATGTTGGTCCTTTTTAAGTCGAACTTCCTGCTCATAAAGTACTTCGTTGTCTTCTTCCTCACAGATTTCATCGTCCGGGTCTTCGTCAATCCCAGGTTTTCTCCTACATTGATCGCAGGGCGGTTGATCGTCGGTAACCAGGTTCCCGAATACGTCGGTGCTGCACCGAAGAAGTTTGCCTGGACCGTTGGTCTGGTGTTAGCGCTCATCATGTTCATCTTCTTGGTGGTGGTGAACTCGTACAGTCCGATCACCGGCCTTATTTGTCTCATTTGCCTGGTGTTCCTGTTCTTTGAGTCGGCGTTTGGGATCTGTCTGGGGTGCAAGTTCTATCCCCTGTTCTTCAAGGAGAAGTCTCAACACTGTCCGGGGGGAACGTGCAACGTGAACGTGAAACAGGACATTCAGAAGACTTCCTGGACCCAGCGGTTCATTCTTATAGGATTTGCGGTGTACATTTTCCTTTCTGTTTTTTTCCTGAACGAGACATTTGCCAAGATGCCATTTGACCTGTTCAGGATCGCTGAATCTGCGCAGGCCAGGTAGGATTGATTGGTCGCCATGAACGGAACTCTCGCCAGAATGTATTCGTCGGGATACAACATGGACCTGGAACAGGACCTGATGGCGCCACATACCGACTGTGCCAACGTCAGCATAGAGTACTATTGCTCAAGCAGACGGACGATGCATCTTGCCACAAGGATGAATTGAAGGAGCTCTTATGGACAGAAACATTCTCAACATCCTCACTTGGATTTTCTTTCTCGGCGGCCTCTTTGGGATGGTGGTGGGATTTGCCAAGTACTTTGGAGGTGGTACAGCCGCAGAGTACGGTGTGATGGGTATTGGTGGAGGATTCTGGCTTCTCTCGTCGGCGATTGTCATTTTCATTCGGAAGCGTACGCAAACGCCGTAGGTTTACTTATCCTGAGCCCAAGAACGTCGGCGGTGAAGTCCGGCTTGCATCGCGCGCATCAGAACAGGTATTAGAAGTCCTCGGACGGAGCTTGGTCTTGCAGCCCGAAGTTCGCGGCTGAATAGCCAAGACTTCCTCTCGTTCAAGTCCCCGCCGAATGCAGGCGCCAAGGTCGCCTTCCTCTCTGGCGGCGACCCGCAAAATCGCGAAGGTGGACGGCGACACCCCGCCGTGGGCGTACTTCGCCGCATTGCCCGGCTGCCTCGGGAATCGACCCTGATCAGGCCTCGGGGGGCTATTCCAGCCCATCATTCTTGCCGGTAACTACAGTGTACAATCGATCCCTCATCTGCTCCCATGCAATCCTCCTCGTCCCATGGGCGTGCTCCTGATTGCCCTGTCTGTGGAGAAGAGTTTTGCGATGCCCGGGAGCATACTCGGAACCTGGGTCCCATTTGCGCGGATCTTTCTGTCCACCTACATAACGGGCTTGTCCGTGGAGAATACAGAAAAAGAGAAGGCGGTGGCACTTGGAAGTTGAGGAATCACAGGGTAGGACCGGTTCAAGCCTCGGTGATGGTCGACAAACGCCAGAGTAGGTTCTTGCCGCCTTCTTCGAAGAAGGGGCGTTTCATGCTTGGTGGCGAGTCGATTGGGCCCTGGTCGAGCCAAGGCTCGGTTCAACTAGGACCCGAGCGCGAACTTCTTGGTCCAATGCGTCTTCGAATCGACGCTGAGCCGGACCCTGAAGGTACAGTATTGAAGATTGGTCCCACTTTTTTATGGAGGTTCCAATGCGCCCTTTCACAATCTTCATCCTGCTGACTGCCCTTGGGGCGACAGTCTTTGCTCAGGAAGAAACCCTTCTTACTTCCGACCATGAAACAGGAGGGTTTGGAGGCCCCGTCGCAAAATTCACACGTATCAACGGGCAAAACGCACTCATGCTGGGCGGAAGAGGAGGTTGGATCGTTGATCACTCCTTTGTCATCGGTGGCGGTGCGTACGGCGTTGCTACTGAGGTAGACGCGGCATCAAACATTCTCCCCGAGCAAGGGCCCCTCAACATCGATTTCAGTTGTTTTGGCCTTGAAGTGGAGTATATTTTCCGGCCAGACTCCTTGGTCCACCTCAGCCTTTATGCTCTCGTCGGAGGCGGGGCGGTACGCTTCGTCAAAGACCGCGCCCAAGATACTCAGGTAGACGAGACCGACCTGGCGTTTGTGTTCGAGCCGACCGCAAATGCGGAGCTGAATTTGACCACGTGGTGCAGAATCATGGCCGGCGTGTCATACCGCATTGTGGCAGGCGTTACACAGATCGGGCTCACGAACCGTGACTTCACGGGCCCGTCGGCATCGTTGACAGTCAAGTTCGGGAGTTTCTAGGGAGGATGGTGCTTGTGTCAGTCGGGACTCTCAGGTGCAGGTGATCGCGGAGTCGGATTCATCCTGGGCGCTGACCGGAGGGTGATGACGGCACAGGGGGATCTCTCCGTGCCGGGGTACTAGAGAACACACTATGTGCGAGCAAGTCGGCTTGATGCGCGTGGTAATAGGACGATCTTCAACTAATGGAGGTAACTGTCCATGAACAAGCCTTATCTGGTCCTGGTCGTTCTTTTCCTGCTTTGCCTGGCAATACGGTCTACTTATGAGCTTCTCAAGGAGGCACACAGAATCAAGCCCGAGCGAAAGTTGACGTTTGCACTGGTTTTTTCCGCCATGTGCGTTCTGTGGGCTTCATGGTTTGCCCTTTGCCCGTCAGACCCCTTTCGCATAGAGCCACCCGATTTGCTTCGATGGATTGGTTTCGCCATCTTCATCCTCGGGTTGGTGCTTACCCTGACGGCTCTTGCTCAACTCAGAGGGGTAGAAAACATTGACCATCTGGTTACCAGGGGGGTGTTCAAAAAGCTCAGGCATCCCATGTATGTGGGCTTTATCTCGTGGATTGGAGGTTGGAGCATCTATCATGGTGCCTATGTCAGTCTGGCCATCGGCACGCTGGGAATTGCCAGTATTCTCTGGTGGCGACACTTGGAAGAGGCGAGACTTGAAGCTCAGTTCGGCATCGCGTACCGGCAGTATCGGTCCAAAACATGGTTTTAATCCGCCCGAGGGGCGGATGAGGAAGGCAAGCACCAGGAGATCCGGTACCTGCGCACGAAGGAGAGCGAGCCATGACTCGTAAGGATTTGTTACTCCTTCTTTTGAAGGGATACGAAGACTCATTGCAAAGCAGGCAAACAAACTGAGATAAGATCAACTTTCCCGGAGGATCACCATGTACTTCAAGCAAATCGTCTTGGGCTTTCTGTTGATTGCACCTATTGTCTTGATCGTCAGCTTTGTTGTTACATATCTTTATGGCGCGCTTGTGCATGGAATCGGCATGCTCGAGTGGGAGTCATCGATCAGGCTTGCGGTCGTTTTCGGGATTGCACGTCCCGTGATCCGTCAATTGGACAAAAGGAAAGCGCTGTAACGGTACCGGGGACCAGTGCGTCAAGTTGCACCCTTTGTGATGAGATGATTCAGAAGCTTACAGGACTCTCTTGTGTCCACGAATGTTCTTATTGGACTCGATATTGACTCGGAGAACAGGTATGTGATCAGTGGATACGATTGCGTACCCGGCTGCTTCGAGTATGTAACGATCTGGCATGAACATTGGGGAAATATTGTCCATCACAAAGCGTACAACAGTGGAGATGGCTTGCGCAGCTTTTGTATGGCTATGACGCTCGACAGGGCAGACAACGTGTACCTGACCGGCTCGGCGAGGGCTGGCACCAACGATGGGATTGTTGTCACCGAGGACTCAAACAGCTATCTGCGATGTTAGCTCTTCATACACCACCATAAAGGAGAGGACAACATGCCCACCAACAGAGTCGAGCTTCACCGCGTGCTCCGTGCTGCGCCGAAAAAGGTCTACCGCGCGTTCCTGGATCCAGATGCAATGGCAAAATGGCTTCCGCCTAACGGGTTTACGGGCAAGGTTCACAACCTGGATGCGAGAGTTGGCGGCACCTACAAGATGTCCTTCACCAATTTCTCAACAGGTAAGAGCATCTCGTTCGGCGGGAAGTACCTTGAACTGGTGCCGGATGAGCGCCTTAGCTATACAGACGCTTTCGATGACCCAAACCTTCCAGGGACGATGGAGACGACAGTGCGGCTGAGGAAAGTGTCCGTGGGGACGGAGGTGAACATTGTTCAGGAGGGTATTCCTGACGTCATCCCGCTTGAGGCGTGTTATCTCGGGTGGCAGGAATCGCTTCTCCTGCTTGCCAGGCTCGTTGAAGCAGAAATCCCGGACTGAGTAAATGACTGAATTCAGGCTTGCTAAAGCTTCCGCTCGCCGACGTCTTCTCACGTGCAAGCCTTACCATTGCGCAATCTGCCGATAGCATAACCGTGGAACAGGATCCCGGGGCCTCTCCAGAGGCGAAATCCTTGTGGCAAGGGTTCGTGCAAGGGCGCTAAGTCCAGCGGACCGAGTCACTCCTATGTGATCAAGCGCCGCTTCATCCCCCGCCGTGTGAAACCAGGGAACTTCGCATGGTCTTTTCGACTACAACATTCGCCCCGCAACGTCGCCGTGGTGTATATGCCACGGGAAGGGGGGCGGTGAGTGCGGGACGACGGCACGTAAGGACAGAGATGACGACGGCACCTTGCGAAGGAGTATACCTCTGGATTTTGTCACAAGGACTCGACATATTCATCAGGAATCCAGCTGCTGACTCATGACAAGAAAAAGAGAGGCGAGAGCATGAACATCTGGGCCTATGTGTTCATTGCGTCGAATCAGCCGCGAAAGGTCGTCCAGGCGGTTCGCAAGATTCCTGGAGTGGTCAAAGCGGATGCGTTGCTGGGAACGCCGGATGCAATCGCAATCGTGGAAGGCACTGACCTGCGGTCAATGGATGCGGTGATCGACAGGATCGTGGAAGTTCCCGGTGTGACGGGAACGGACTCCAAGGTTGCGCGCTGGATCGACTAGGAAGGGCATGACGTATGGAATCTAAACACAATCGGGTTTGCCCTGTTGCGTGCGCAGGTTCGCTCGACAATAGGATCCGGAGATGGCTGCACAATCCGCAGAAAATCCTCGCCCCTTTCGTGAGAGAGGGAATGCACGTGCTTGATATTGGATGCGGTCCGGGGGTCTTCTCGGCACCCCTGGCAGGAATGGTCGGGAACACCGGGAAGGTGATCGCTGCCGATCTTCAGGATGGGATGTTGCGGATGTTGCGCGAGAGGATCGAAGGGACAGAGCTGGAAAAAAGGGTCCGGCTTGTCAAGTGTGAAGAGAACGACATCAATGTGCATGAACGGGTTGATTTCATACTGGCATTTTACCTGGTTCATGAGATTCCGGACAAGGCCCGGTTTTTCAGGCAACTGATGAACGTCCTGAACGACAATGGCCGGGCATTGCTCATTGAGCCGAAGCTGTTCCATGTTTCGCGGAAGGCTTTTGCGACGACAACGAGGCTGGCTGAAGAAAGTGGATTCCACGTGTTGGATGGCCCCAGGGTGCGATTCAGTTGGTCGGCTCTGTTGGAGCGATAAGGAGATCACCATCGATGCATGATGTCTACCTCGAATGCGGGAAGAAGCGCACATTTGCCGGCTCGCTCGACTGGCCGGGATGGTGCCGCCCGGGACCGAACGAGGCCGAAGCCCTCGCTGCGCTGCTTGCCTATGGACCCAGGTATGGCTCTGTTCTTGCAGGTACGCGATTGGGCTTCGTGGCCCCGAAGGGCCTTTCCCACCTGACCGTCGTAGAGCGCCTCCCGGGTACCGCCACCACTGACTTCGGGGCTCCTGGCGTGCCACCCACGGTGGATCACGACCGATCATGTGACGCGGTCACCCTGAAGCGTTTTGAGAAAATCCTTCGTGCAGGGTGGCGCGCGTTCGACGAGACAGTGAACGCCGCCCGGGGCAAAAAGCTCTCGACCGGTCCTCGGGGAGGCGGGCGA
Organism: Bacteroidota bacterium; assembly: GCA_017860555.1. Classification (GTDB taxonomy): domain Bacteria; phylum Bacteroidota; class Ignavibacteria; order UBA10030; family UBA6906; genus JAGDMJ01. Next base: position 450 of record JAGDMJ010000166.1, on the reverse strand, counting down.
TCGCTGGACGGGATCGTCAAACACGTCATTGATGCCGAAGCAGCTTATCTCAGCGCGGTCGGCTGGAAGGTACCCAGGGCCGCCGCGCGCGCCGAACAGCTGGCGGCGAATCGCGAGGCGATCCTTGAAGCGCTGAAGGCTTCTGCGGCCGGTCAGATCCCGGCGCAGGGCCCCCGCGGCGGGGCCCGCTGGTCAGCACGCTACTTTGCCCGGCGGGTCACCTGGCATGTGATAGCGCATGCGTGGGAAATACAACGGCGCACTTCTTTGCATGCATAATGGCCCTGGAAGCCGGGGGATGGCGCGCCACCGGCGCTGACGCCAAGATTCTCAGGACATCACTCCAATGCCAACAAACGTGAAAGTCGTCGAAGGCAGGACCGCCGCTGTCATTGGCGCGACGGGATTGGTTGGAAGCCATGTGCTGGCCCAGTTGCAGAATGATCCCTC
>JAGDMJ010000165.1 GCA_017860555.1 Bacteroidota bacterium | reverse complement strand
GGATTCTTGTTCTTCGACTTGCTCATTGGAGGCCCCATGATTCGTGGTACCCTGTTCGTGGTGAGTTTGATCTGTCTGGCTCTGCTTGGCGGAGCCTCGGTTCACTCACAAGTTGTCTCGGACGATTTCAACGCATACAATCTCAAGACGTCGCTTTGGACGCTGGTTGATCCCCGGGGTGATGCAACGCTCACGTTCCTCGGGACGGGGAGCAATAACGCGACGCTCTCTCTGGCTGTCCCGGGCGGCGTCGAGCATGATCTCTGGTCAACAGGCAACAAGGTGCCACGGATTATGCAACCCGCGCCCAACACGAATTTCACCGTCGAGGCGAAATTCGAATCCAATGTGACTTCGGCCTATCAGATGCAGGGGATCATCGTTGAACAAGACACCGCCAACCTCCTGCGCATCGAATTCAACAGCGATGGTGCGAACGTACGGATCTTCGCCGCTTCGTTTTCGGGCGGGCTGGGCTCGCCGGTGGTGCGGCTCAATCAATCGCTCGGCTCGGTTACCCAGCCTCTCATTTTGCGGGTCGGCCGAACCGGCAACACATGGGCCGTCAGCCATTCATTCGATGGTTCGACATGGATCCCCAACGGGAACTTCTCGCATACGATGACCGTCAACCGTGTCGGGTTGTTCACGGGGAATAGCGGCGGCACCAATACGCCGGCACACACAGCCATCGTCGATTACTTCTTCAACTCGGCTTCTCCGCTCAGCCCGGAAGACAGCGCGTCGGTGACCGACAGCATCCCGCCCCTCATCTACAGCGTGAAAGTGGTTCCGGGGGGCGGCGGACTGCTCGTCTCATGGAAGACCGACGAGTCTGCCACCGGCTCCGTGCAGTACGGAAAGACGCTTTCATACGAGGGAGGAACAGCGAGCCATCCAGGCACGAATGTCGTACACGAGGTCACCATTCCCAACCTTGATGCCGGCACTTTGTACAACTTCCGCATCACATCCAACGACAACCGCCCGAACAATTCGACGACGACGGGCAATTTCGTCGCGACGACTGCTGGCGCCCCGGTCATCACCGTGTGGTACGGCACAACTCAGACCTTCGGAACGGTTGGGATCCCGCAGCGCAACGCGGACGTCCTTGGAAACGTGGCAGGGCCTTTCGGGATTGACTCGCTCTTCTATACACTGAACGGCGGTCCGGTCACGGAGCTTTCTCTCGGCCCGGACGGAAGGTTGTTGCAGAAGCTGGGGGACTTTAAGATCAATCTACCCTATGCCTCCCTCCAGAGCGGGGCCAACACGGTGGCGATCAGGGCGGTGGACTCAGTCGGCGTTGCTGTAAGGGAAACCGTAACCGTCATGTACATCGCGGGCAGGGCGTGGCCTGTACCATACGTGGTAGACTGGTCTACCGTGACCAGCCTGTCGGATTCGGCTCAGGTTGTCGATGGCCACTGGACAACGACCAGTCAAGGCATCCACATCATCGCCCCCGGGTATGACCGGGCAATCGCCATGGGCGACACCTCATGGACGGATTACGACGTCACAGCGGAATTCACCGTCCATAAGATCGATTCCACGGCCACGGCTTTCACTCAGGCAAATGGTGGGCCCGCCTTCGGAGTGATGCTGCGTTGGGTGGGACACACGAACAGTCCGACGTTCAATCCGCCGATCACACAGCCGATGACGGGGTACCTTCCCCTGGGGGCGCTTGGCTGGTATCACTGGCGCAACGGATTCGGAAAAACGGACGCGAACCGCTGGGAGATCCTCGGGAACAACCTCATTCTTCGCGATCAGGATAGCGATTCATCCAATGCCATTCGCTACGGGACGAGATATTTCCTCAAAGTGCGCGTGAACACACTTCCCGGCTCGCGCGGGTACTACAGGCTGAAATTCTGGAGAGCAGGACAGGCAGAACCCGGCTCGTGGTTGTTGCGCGGGCTTGAATCGTCGGCCGATCCCCAGCACGGATCCATCCTCTTTGTGGCACATTATACCGATGTCACTATTGGTAAGGTCACCGTGGCGCCGTTGGAAGGAGACGTCACGGCTCCCCTGTTCGGCCCCATCCAGGCTGTGGCGGGGGCGCGCTCTGCATACATAAAATGGGAAACAAATGAACCGGCCAACAGCACGGTTTCTTATGGAACAACCACCACCTACACCGGGACGGTTTTGGGGCCGGAGATCCCTACGAAGTCACACGGCCTCGTCCTGAGCGGCCTGACTCCGAATACGCTCTACCACTACAGGGTAACCTCAACCGACAGTGCGGGAAATACCAGCATAGGCGCTGACAGCACATTTACGACGACGTCGCTCCTGCCGCCGTCATCGTTCGTGGGGGATGAATTTAACGCGGCCTCGCTCGATACCGAACGATGGAAGTTCGTGAATCCCACTCCGCCGGGGGATCTCATGTACACGAAAGAGGCCACGACCGTCACTCTTGTAGTTCCCGGGGGTATACCACACGACCTCTGGACAAATGGGTACCAGGTTCCCAGGCTCATGCAGGAGGTCAGTGACGGCGATTTCCTCCTTCAGGCGAAGTTCAACTCTTCTTTGGGCCCGCAGTTTCAGTTCCAGGGAGTCCTGGTCGAGCAGGACAGTGCCAACCTGATCCGGATGGACTTCAACGCCAACGGAACCCAGACCAGGATCTTCGTTGCTACCTTCACGAACGGATTCGGTTCTCCCAAAATCGTCGCGGATGTGCTGGTCGGTCCGACCGGCGTCGGCCCGCTCTTGATGCGAGTGCAGCGGGAGGACCAAACATGGGCTGTTTCGTACTCCGCGAACGGAGCGGACTGGACGACCGCGGCGAAATTCTTCCACCCTCTCACGGTGCGGAATATCGGGCTCTTTGCCGGCAATGCGGGAGCGATTTCCCCCGCGCACAATGCGGTCATAGATTATATCAGGAACGACACGACAGGAATTGGCACCGGCATCGTGGCGAGTATCAAGGTATTCCTGCAAGGCGCGTATTCCGGTTCATCCGAAACGATGAGAACGACACTGGCGTCATCCGTCCCGACAACTCAACCGTACGGCGCCGCGCCCTGGGCCTACACAGGATCCGAGTCGGTGTCGGCGCTTCCCGATGCGATCGTCGACTGGGTCCTGGTGGACCTGCGTTCCGACACGCTCGCTTCTTCCATGGTAGCCCGGAGAGCGGCCTTCCTGAAGAACGATGGGCTTGTCGTGGATCTTGACGGGAGCAGTGCCGTTTCGTTCCCGTCTGCGGTGCCGGGCGATTACTATCTGGTTGTCCGCCACCGAAATCACCTGCCGGTTATGAGCGCCGCGGCAGTAACTCTGGACGACGCCTCCGCGCTCTATGATTTCACCACCGGGCAGTCGATGGCCCGCGGCGCCGACCCCATGAAAGCTCTTGGCACATACTATGGTCTCTACACCGGCGATGCCAACGGTGACGGAGGTGTGACCAGCCTGGACTTTGACGTGTTCAACCCGCTATTCCGCTCCGCCGCCACGGGCTACCAGGCGCCGGATTGGAACATGGACGGAAAGGTGACGAGCCTGGATTTCGATCAGTTCAACCCGAATTTCCGCGCGGCGGCGTCAAGCCGCGTACCGGAATAAGAATGTAGAGACCACAACTGTGGACAAGGAGTAAAGAATATGAAAGGCAATATCCTCTTTTCGGCAGGCATGCTCGTGGTGCTGTTCTTCGGCGTGATGGTCACCGGCAATGCCCAAGTGACGATTGATCAGAGACTGTTGATCGCGAAGGACGACTCGGCGGTCGGAGGGCAGTACAGTGTCGCCGTGCAGGTCAAGGGTACCGCAATGACCGCCGCCAATACGCTCGGCTCTGCCACGATCGACGTGCAGTTCGACACCACCAAACTGACCTATGTGGACGCATCCGGATGGGCGTTCGGCTCCGCCGACGGCTACAACCGGTCAGCCAATGACAATGGGAGCTTCATCCGCATCGCGATCACCGGGGGCGGGGTGAACGAGAATCTGAATGGTACTCCCAATGGTTTCGACCTGGGAGCGACCTACGCAACATGGGTGCGGATCAATTTTACGATCGACGTCGCGGGACCCCGCGAGCTTGTCATCGACCCGGGGTCCAACGCCGTTAGCCTGTATGAGAACCATGGCAACAATCCGAATACCGGGGTCATCAACTCCCAAACGCTGTCGCCCCCGATCAACATTTCCAACACGACCGTATCTGTGGCAGAACGGAGAGGGATCCCGGCGCAGTTCGCCATGGACCAGAACTATCCAAACCCCTTCAACCCCTCCACATCCATCGACTTCGCACTCCCGCGGCAGGAGCACGTGACGCTCGATGTGTTCAATGTCCTGGGGCAGAAGGTGGCGACGCTGGTAAACGAGACGCGCCCGGCCGGATACTATACCGAACGATTTGAGGGCGCCCGGCTGGCGAGCGGAATCTATTTCTACCGGATGACCGCCGGACGGTTGACTTTCCTCAAGAAAATGCTGATGATAAAATGAAACGGTCAACTTCCACAATGAGAACAACGACGTGAAAAGACCAACCCGCTCAACGCCGACCCCTGCATGTCCGAGCTGCGGCCAGGCGGAGATGACGGTTTTCTATGACGTGGCCGGCGTCCCGGTGCACAGCGTTCTCCTGATGCCAACCCGCGAGGAGGCGCTCGGCTATCCCACAGGAGACATCAAGCTGGCATTTTGTCGCCGCTGCGGCTTCATCTGGAACTCCGTGTTTGACCCCGCGGTCCATGAGTACTCCGCTCGCTACGAGGAAACCCAGGGCTTCTCCTCCACCTTCAGTGCGTTCCACAAAGCGCTTGCCCAGCGCCTCGTGGAGCAGTACGATCTCCATGGCAAGACGCTAATCGAAATTGGCTGCGGGAAAGGGGAGTTCCTCGCGATGCTCTGCGAGATGGGAGACAACCGCGGCATCGGATTCGATCCCGCGTACATCAGTGACCGGAATACCAGTTCCGCGAAGGATCGGATGACGTTCATCACGGACCTCTACTCGGAGAAGTATTCCCACTATCATGGCGATTTTGTCTGCTGCAAGATGACCCTGGAGCATATCCTGGACACGGCGGAGTTCATGCGAACGGTCCGCCGTTCGATCGGCGAAAGGTTGGACACCATCGTTTTCTTCCAGATCCCGGATGTGACGCGCATCCTCCACGAGCGCGCCTTCTGGGACATCTACTATGAACACTGCTCTTACTTCAGCCAGGGATCGCTGGCCCGGCTTTTCCGGAGCTGCGGCTTCGATGTCGTCGATCTCGGGACGGAGTATGACGGTCAATACCTTATGATCGAGGCGCGCCCCGGCACCGGGACAGGGAGGCCTCCACTACGGCAGGAGAATGATCTCGCCGAACTCGAGCGGCTCGTTGCGGAGTTCACGAATGCCATTGCAGAGACCACCTCGCTCTGGAAGAACCGGCTGGCGGAGATCAATCGCAAGGGACAGCGTGCAGTCCTGTGGGGAGCAGGCTCCAAAGGCGTGGCGTTCCTGACCAAACTGAACATCCGTGACGAGGTCAAGTACTGTGTGGATATCAACCCGTACAAGCATGGGACATTCATGGCCGGGACCGGCCAGGAAATCGTTTCTCCCGAATTCCTGAAGGAGTACAGGCCCGACATCGTCATCATCATGAATCCCATCTATTGCGCCGAGATCCAGGCCGATCTTCACAAACTGGGGTTGGATCCGGAGCTCGTCCCGATCTTCCAGGAAGACCAGAAGGAGAGCGAGTCGCGTTGATGCCAGACCAACGAAACGGAAAGAGCTGCCCGGTCTGCTGCGGCAATACGATGGAGGAGTTCCTGTTCCTGCCGGGCGTCCCGACGCACTGCAATCTGCTCTGGGAAAGCAGGGAACAGGCGCAGATCGCGCCGCGGGGAGACCTGCGGTTGGGGTTCTGCCGTGCGTGCGGGCACGTGTACAATCTGTCGTTCAACCCATCACTGATGGAATACACGCAGGCATACGAGAACTCCCTCCATTTTTCTCCCCGATTCCAGGCGTACGCGGAAGCACTGGCTTCCCGCCTGATCAGTCAGTATGGCATCCGGGGAAAAGACGTGATCGACCTGGGATGTGGCAAGGGAGATTTTCTTGCCCTTCTGTGCAACAAGGGGGGTAACAGGGGCTTTGGCTTCGACCCGAGTTTTGTCCCCGAGATCATGGAGAAGGCGTCTGCGGAACGTATGACGATCATCCAGGATTTCTATTCACCCCGGTACGCAGGCTACCAGGCAGACCTGGTCACCTGCCGGCATGTGCTCGAACATATCCAGGCCCCGCGGGAATTCGTGAAGAACGTCCGTGCGTCGATCGGGACCAACAGCTCCACAGTGGTGTTTTTTGAGGTGCCGAACGTAATGTACACGCTGAAGGACATGGGGATCTGGGATCTGATCTACGAACACTGCTCGTATTTTAGCGCCTCTTCTCTCGCAGTGCTCTTCAGCGCGTGCGGCTTCAAGGTCGGCGAGCAGTCAGAACTCTATGACGGGCAGTTCCTCGGTATTGATGTCGCTCCGGGAAATCCAGCGGGAGAACCGCTTCCCGATGTCCATGACCGCGTCGCTGCAATGAACAGTGATCGGGCTGCCTTCGCGGAGAATTACCGTCGCAAGGTTGAGGAGTGGCGGAAGCTCTTCGACGAAAAGAAAGACGGGCAGAAGTTCGTCGTGTGGGGAGGCGGTTCGAAGGGGGTCATGTTCTTGAATACCCTGCGGCCCGGGAAGGGCGTAGAATACATGGTCGACATCAACCCTCGAAAGCAAGGGATGTTTGTCGCAGGAACCGGCCAGGAGATCGTTCATCCGGAATTCCTGCGCCGCTACCGGCCGGAAACGGTGATCATCATGAATCCGATCTACCGGGACGAGATTCGAGGGCAGCTGGATGGGCTGGGGGTGAAAGCGGAAGTTCTTGTGGCGTAAGGCCTGAACGCCAGATCATCGTCTCTGAAACGCACAAAGTTGGTCCGGGTGGAATCCGATGAGAATTCTGCCCGGACCTTTTTAGTGAGTACTCCAGCTGGTCCTATTTGTTCTCCTTCCACGATTCCCGCCCAGGGATTTTCCTCCCTCCACATCCCCGTTACACCAGCCTCGTCACTCCAAGTGGTCGGGATTGACATCTATGTGTGTACATC
>JAGDMJ010000164.1 GCA_017860555.1 Bacteroidota bacterium | reverse complement strand
GTCTCGCAGAGAACCATCACATCGACATCGGAATGCGGGAAAAACTCCCCACGGCCATACCCGCCGAGCGCGAGAACCGCGATCTGCCCGGCGGCTCCGTCGGGCAGAGCGCCGAACGCCCGGCGTACCACCTCATCCATCATGGCGGTCAGGGCAGCACAGGTTGCGAAGCTATCCGCACCCTCTTTGTGCGCCCGCTTGATTATCTCCCTTTGCTCATCCAGGAACGACTTGATCTGAAAGGTCATAGGTCGAATATACCCATTGGGGGAGGGATTATCAACCTGTCCGCGGCGGGGGCACGGACGGGGACCGTTCTGGGGCTAGACGTCCGATCTTTCACGGCAAATTGCAATTCTCCCCTCGTTTCTCTACAATACCCTTGACGTGCTTCACACTAGATGAACTATTGAAATTCCGTGCTTCGTTCATTGTTCATATCGCTGCTCTTCCTGCTGAGTGTCTCCGCCCGCGCACACGATCCCTTCGACTTCACCCGCTACGAATGGGGGACGGCGCTTTCCGTCATGCAAGAGCGGTTCGCTCTGCAGCCATTGACGCAACAAGGCTCCACCGCACGGTATTCATCAAATGTTTCGTCTCTTGGAGCTGCTGACGTGAATGAGTGCCAGTTTGAATTCACGGGCGGCAAGTTCTCCGGCGTTGCAGCAACGACCCCCGGAAGAACTGATTCTGAAAAGCTGCTGCGCTGGCTCCAGTCCAGGTTCGGCCCCGGGGAAAACCGGGAGCCGCTGGGATGGCAGTGGTTCACAAACGGAACGCACATCTGGTTTGACATGGCCAACGGCGGAGAAGGATGGCTCTACTGGTACTCGTTGGAGCTGCAACCGGACAAGGGAAAACGGTAGCGCATGCATGAACTTTCCGTCGCACAAGGGATTGTTGACATCGTCAAGCAGCATGTTCCGGAACATGAACTGCAGAGTGTCAGGGCCATCAGGTTGAAGATCGGGGCTGTTGCCGGTATCGTGCAGGACTCGCTGGAGTTCTCTTTCGGTGTGATCACAGCGGAGTCGCCGCTGGCGGGTGCGGTGCTCGCCATTGAGACTGTACCGTTCGTCGTGAAGTGCCGACAGTGCGGCAGGGAATCGCTGAACGAACAGGGCATCATATTGTGTTCATACTGTGGGAGCAGTGACACGAACGTCATCGCCGGCACGGAAATGCAGATCGCCGCGATCGAGGTCGAAGATCCATCCCCGGAGGCTTCATGAATGTGATCACGGTGGAACGAAAGATCCTCGAGAAGAACGATGAGATAGCGAGCAAGAACCGCCGCGCGTTCTCCGAGCATGGGATCTTCACGGTCAATATCGTGAGCTCACCGGGGGCCGGCAAGACTTCGATCCTGGAACAGACCATCGAGCGTTTGAAGGGGAGAGTCAGTCTCGCGGTGATCGAGGGGGACGTGCAGACCGACCTGGATGCCCGGCGAGTGGCAAAGTATGGTGTCCCAGCCGTTCAGATTGTGACCCGCGGGGGATGTCATCTTGAAGCAGGGCTCGTGCACGAAGCCTTGCAGAATATCGATCTTTCCACGATTCAGCTTCTGGTCATCGAGAATGTCGGCAACCTGGTTTGCCCCGCGAATTATGATCTTGGTGAAGCGGTGAAGGTCGTGGTGGCAAGCACGACCGAAGGGGACGACAAGCCGCTGAAATACCCCGCCATGTTCCGCAACGCATCGGTCCTCATCATCAACAAGATCGATCTTCTGCCTTACCTGAAGGCCGATCTCTCCACGCTTCGGAAGAACGCGCTCAGCATCAATCCATCGCTTGCGGTCTTTGAGACCTCCTGCACGACTGGCGCGGGCATTGACGAATGGTGCGAATGGCTGGTGGAGAGGACAGGCCGAAAAGATACATGATGATTTTCGCATCACGCGCAATCGCCAACCGGAGCGATTCATGCCATGAGCGGGAGCACTTCAGAATGATCATTTCGGGAGAAGATTCTCAAAAATAGTAATCCTGGCGATTTTCAGACTTCTTTTTCCCCTTTTTGGCACTACTTTCCCCCTCCCCCTTCGTGGCATGTATCTTGCGTTTTACGGGTTGGCCCTCAAAATAACCCGAAAAACGTTGACTTTTTCCACACTTACGACATGACAACTCCTTCAACAACCGCCAAACATCCAAGCGGTGACAATCGATTCAAGCTGCTGGACCGGGCGATCACGAAGCATCAATCCCGGGGAGACGCGCTCATTGAAGTCCTGCACGCGGCACAGGGAATTTTCGGCTATCTGGAGAATGACCTCCTCGTCTACGTTGCAAGGAAATTGAAGCTCCCCATGAGCCGGGTGTATGGAGTGGCAACGTTCTACCACTTCTTCAACATGAAGCCGATGGGGACGCACACGTTCGTGCTCTGCACGGGAACGGCCTGTTACGTGAAGGGAGCAGCGCTGATCCAGAAAGCAGTCGAGCACGAATGCAAGTGCAAGTTTGGTGAGACCACGCCAGACGGTAATGTGTCGCTGGTCTCCGCACGTTGCGTTGGGTCCTGCGGACTCGCGCCTGTCGCGGTTCTTGACAATCAGGTGGCTGGCAAGCTGAACCCCGAGAGCGCTGTCACTCGCATCAAGGAATGGCAGAAACAACCGGAAGAGGTGGCCGCATGACGCTCGAAGAACTTCGCGAAGTCGCCGACAACGAACGGGCCCGGCATGAAAAGTTCAAACACCGCATTCTCTACTGCGCGGCCGCCGGTTGCGTCTCCTCCGGCAGCGTCGCCGTCCGCGATACGCTGAAGGCGACGCTCAAAGAGAACGGGCTGGAGAATGAGGTCGAGGTGCTGGGAACGGGCTGCATGGGACTGTGCGGCGAGGGGCCGCTGGTGAAAGTGTTCTCTGATGAAACGCTGTACCAGCATGTCGACGAGACGGTGGCCCGTCGGATCGTTGAAGAACATCTCTGTCAGGGAAAGAAGGTTCAGGAAAACCTGGTGGATGTGTCCGATCCGTTCTTCTCCGCTCAGCAGAAGATCGTGCTGCAGAACTGCGGCCGGATCAACGCCGAGAGCATCGACGAGTACATCGCCGTGGGCGGCTATGAAGCCCTGGCCAAAGCAGTCACCGAGATGCAGGCCCCCGACGTCGTTGAGGAGATCCGCAAGAGCGGGCTCCGCGGACGCGGCGGCGCCGGCTATCCCACCGGACTGAAGTGGGGCATCGTGCGCAAGGTCAAGAGCGATCAGAAGTACGTCGTTTGCAACGCTGATGAGGGAGACCCGGGCGCGTTCATGGACCGGAGTGTCCTTGAAGGCGACCCGCACCGCATCCTGGAAGGCATGGCCATCGCCGGGTACGCCATCGGCGCAAACCAGGGGTTCATCTATATTCGCGCGGAGTACCCGCTGGCCATCGACCGGCTGAAGCTCGCGATCAAGCAGGCGGAGCGGATGGGACTCCTCGGAAACAGGATCTTTGAGTCGCAGTTCAATTTCCGCATCGACCTCCGTATCGGCGCGGGAGCCTTCGTCTGCGGTGAAGAGACCGCCCTGATCCGTTCCATTGAAGGGAAACGCGGGCGCCCGCGCCCCCGTCCTCCCTATCCCGCCGAACGCGGCCTCTGGGGAATGCCGACGCTGATCAACAATGTGGAGACCTACGCCAACATCGCTCCAATCCTTGCGAATGGAAGCGCCTGGTTCGCCGGCATCGGCACACCGAAGAGCACCGGCACGAAGGTCTTTGCCCTTGCCGGGGAGATCAAGAACACGGGACTGATCGAGGTCCCGATGGGCATCCCGCTCCGCAAGATCATCTTCGACATTGGTGGTGGAACGACGGAAGGAACCGAGTTCAAGGCCGCGCAGACCGGCGGTCCTTCCGGTGGTTGCATACCGAAGGAGCACCTGGACCTTCCCGTCGATTACGAATCCCTCGCGACAGTGGGATCGATCATGGGAAGCGGCGGCCTCATCGTCATGAATTCAACATCGAAAATGGTGGACGTCGCCAAGTACTTCATGGACTTCTGCGTGGACGAATCGTGCGGGAAGTGCATCCCATGCAGGGTGGGGACGGTCCATATCCATACGCTGTTGGAGAAGATCTCCAGGGGTGAGGGGACGGCCGATGATCTCGCGCTTCTGGAAGAGCTCTGCGTCATGGTCAAGGAGACCAGCCTCTGCGGGCTCGGCCAGTCGGCACCCAACCCGGTCCTTTCCACGCTCCGTTTCTTCCGTCATGAATACGAGGAACTCCTCAAGGCACGCGAAGGCTTCGTTCCTTCCGGAAACGGGCATGAGCCGGTGGGCAGCGACGCTCAAGGGATACGATAAGGTATCGAAGAGCGAACCACAGTATACCCATGCAAAACGAGAACAGACAATGGCAATCTTAACACTGACAATCGATGATGAGCAGGTCAGCGGGAACGACAGTGAGACCCTCCTGGAGATCGCGCGGCAGCACGGCGTCGACATACCCACACTCTGCCACCTGGACGGCCTCACGGACGTGGGTGCGTGCCGGCTCTGCCTGGTGGAGATCGAGGGCTCCCCAAAACTTCATCCCGCATGCGCGACACGCCCGCAGGAAGGAATGGTGGTGCGCACGAAAACCGAGCGGCTGAAGAGGCACCGCAGAACGATCGTGGAAATGCTCGCCTCGGAAGGGAACCACCAGTGTTCCGTCTGCATCGTGAACAACCACTGCGAGCTGCAGAACCTCGCCTACGAAGTAGGTTTGAACTACGTGCGCTTCCCGTATCTCTATCCGAAAAAAAGGCTCGACGCCTCGCACAAGAGTTTCATCATCGACCGGAACCGGTGCGTGCTCTGCACCCGCTGCGTGCGGGTGTGCAACGAGGTGGAAGGGGCGCATGTCTGGGACATCGCCAACCGCGGCATCAACTGTGAGATCGTCTCCGAGATGAACCAGCCGTGGGGAACATCGGACAGCTGCACCTCCTGCGGCAAATGCGTCCTGGTCTGCCCCACGGGCGCGCTGGTCGAAAAAGGTGAAGCAGTCGCCGAGATGGAAAAAAAGACCGACTTCCTCAAGTACATCATGACCGCACGGCTCAAACGAGAGTGGATCAATACTCAGGAGGATGAAGAGTGACACCAACGAAACCCCGCGTCGCAACGGTGTGGCTGGGAGGATGCTCCGGATGCCACATGTCGTTCCTGGACATGGATGAGCGGCTGATCGAACTGACCGACAAAATGGAGCTCGTCTACTCCCCGATCGTCGACACCAAGGAATTCCCGCGTGACGTGGACGTGGCGCTAGTGGAGGGAGCCGTCTCCAACGTCGAGCAGGACGAGCTTGCCCACACGATCCGCCGCAACTCCCGGATCGTGGTGTCGTTCGGCGACTGCGCCGTCTCCGGCAACGTTACCGCCCTGCGGAACCGCGTGACAAACGAAGAGCTTCTTCACCGCTCTTATGTCGAGCTCGCGGACGTCACTCCGCAGATCCCGAGGGAGTATGAGACCATCGCGGAGATGATGAAGGAAGCCCGCCCTCTGCACGAGGTGATCAAGGTCGATGCTTTCGTCCATGGCTGTCCGCCCACAGCCGACACGATCTGGTTCGCCGTGAGCGAGCTGCTTCAGGGGAGGATGCCCGCGTTCTCTCCCGTGTATCTTCGATATGGATAGGCAGGGCTTGAATATCGAACACCGAATTCCCAACAATGAAGTTTTCTAGAGGTTATCATGTCGAGGACTATAACCGTTTCCCCGGTCACCCGCATAGAAGGGCACGCCAAGATTACGATCCGGCTGGACGACCAGGGAAATGTGGGTGAAGCGCGTTTCCATGTGAATGAGTTCCGCGGGTTCGAAAAGTTCTGCGAGGGCCGGATGCTCTGGGAAATGGCAGGCATCACCTCCCGGATCTGCGGCATCTGCCCGACCAGCCACCTGATCACCTCCGCGAAGGCCGGAGACGATATCCTGGCGATCGACATCCCGGAAACCGCGGAGAAGCTGCGCCGGCTGATCACGCTGGCCCAGTGGCTGCAATCGCATGCGCTGAGCTTTTTCCACCTTTCGTCTCCCGATTTTCTGCTGGGATTCGACGCGGACCCGGCAAAGCGCAACATCTTTGGCCTGATTGCGCTCGACAAAGAGTTCACCCGCCGGGGAATCCGGCTCAGGAAGTTCGGCCAGGAGATTATCGAAGTGCTCGGTACCCGCAAGATCCACACCCCCTGGGCAGTGGCCGGCGGAGTGCGCGAGCCGTTCGAAGCCTCCAAGAAGGACTACTTGCTGAACTGGATCCCGGAGGCCAAGGAAACGGCGTTGCTGGCCCTGGACACGCTGAAAGAGATCCATGTGAAGTTTGAACACGACATTCCGAACTTCGGCAACTTCCGGTCCCTCTTCCTCGGCATGGTAGCCGACGACGGAGCGCTGGAGTACTACGATGGGAAATTGCGTCTGATGGACGGCGCCGGCAATATCATCGAAGACAAGGTCGACCCCAAGAAATATCACGACTACTTCGGCGAGGCGGTGGAGCCCTGGTCGTACCTGAAATTCCCCTATTACCGGCCGCTCGGCTATCCAAAGGGAATGTACCGCGTGGGCCCCCTTGCGCGGGTGAACATCTGTGATTACATCGATACCCCCATGGCCGAAGCGGAACGACGGGTCTTCAAGGCGCTCGCCGGCGATGCCGGGGTGGTAAACAACTCTTTCTATTATCATTATGCGCGGCTGATCGAGATTCTTTTCTCGGTCGAGAAGATCGAGATGCTGCTGAACGACCCGGCAATCCTGGGAAGTAATATCCGGGCCCGGGCAATGATCAATCGGGAGCAGGGAATCGGCGCCAGCGAAGCACCGCGCGGCACGCTCTTCCACGAGTACTGGGTGAACCAGGACGGTGTCCTGCAGAAGCTCAACCTCATCATCGCCACGGCGCAGAACAACCTGGCCATGAACCGGACGGTCCACCAGCTGGCCATGCAGTACATCGACGGGAATAAGGTCACCGAGGGCATCCTGAACCGGGTCGAGGCGGGCATCCGCTGCTTTGATCCCTGTCTCTCCTGCTCCACGCACGCTGTGGGGCGGATGCCCATCCATCTCCAACTCCTCGATGCCGAGGACCATCTCTTAAGCGAGATACGCCGGTGAATCGGACACTGGTCATCGGGTATGGCAATACGCTCAGGGGAGACGATGGC
>JAGDMJ010000163.1 GCA_017860555.1 Bacteroidota bacterium | reverse complement strand
TCGTGTTTCAAAATACGCCTTGTCTTTCGGCAGGCGGATTTCCACCCGCCATTCGGTGCGGGAGGGGAGATCGATCGTCCCGACGATGCAGCTCGCACTGCCATCGGCGTTCATGCGTGTCGCATAATCAACCGGGGTTGCGGTAGAGGGGGCATGTCCGATATCTCCGAAATTGAATTCGATCCCTCCGGATGTCCATGGCCCTCGCATCGCAATTTCCCGGAACTTGACCACGTTGTTGAAGTAGATGAACGGTCTTCCCGTGGACTTCTCAAATGCCCCGACGACCTTTCCGCCCATTTCCGGTGCGATCAGAACCCTGACGTACGGATTCTCCAGTGTCACAATCTTCCACTGCTTCTGGATCGGGAGTGCGGCATAACCGTCGAAACGGAAGTATGGATAGATATTGCCCATCCGCGCGACCGGGTTCGGGTCTCCGAAAGGATATGTGCGGAACGTCTTGAGTTCCTCTCGGACGGTTGAAGTTTGAGCAACGAGAGGAACACCGGCGAAGAGGAGCGTGAAGGATATGGCGCCGCATACGAGAAAACAACGGAGGATGGTTTTCATTGATCGTTCCCGGATTGTGCAAACTCTGGCAAGAGGATGCCACGCGGTCGCTGGAAAACAATTTCCACAATGACAGGCTCTTTTGCAAGCGCACGCGGCAGGCTCCGGGGTAGGTTTCATTTGTAGAATGCCGTCTTACATGTGGTCTTGCTTCTCTGACCGAGTTTTTCCACATTTCCATCGTGCCGGCACAGGCGTTTCATTCCCTCCAACAAGCACGCGCGTGATGCTCCTTTCCGATCACAGATCCTGGCTCATGGACCTCGCCAGAAAGGCGGGTGACCGGTGCTATGATCCCTCCACGAACCGTTGCCTGATCTCTCGCGACACATTCTGGTACGCGATCAGTCTGCTGTTTGCCGGGACGGAGGAGCAACGGCGGCGTGGCAGAGAGCTCTTTGCCACGGTCACTGTCGACGACTGTACACATACGCCGGCCACACTGCTGGCAGTTCTCTTGCGCATCCCGGACGCGCTCGACGATTCGCTTCGAACACACCTGGAAGGCGCTGTCAGCCAAGCGCTGGGCGATGCCGCGCTCGTCGAGTTCCATGACGGGAACGTGAACCATCCGCTGGCTGCCTATGCCACGCTTGTCCTCGGCGGCGAACGATCGGGCCAGGAATGGGCTGTGCGCCTCGGCACCAGGCGCCTCAGGGCTTTCCGTGAACGCATCGGGGATCACCGGAGCCACCGCCGCCGCCAGGCAGAAATGTCCGAGTACAACAGCCTCACATATACCGCACTTGACCTCTGGTTCCTGGCCCTTGTTGCCGAGCATGCCCGAACAGAGGAGGCTCGGCGCCTTGCCTTGTTCCTGGAGCAGCGGCTCTGGGTGGATGTGGCCATGCACTTCCATGCCCCGAGCCAGCAGTTCGCCGGTCCGCACTCCCGATCATACCATGAAGATTCCCTCGGCGGATACTCCGGGCTGCATTGCACGATGCTCGCGGCGTTCGATGACCCGCTCTTCCTGGATCCGGGATTGTGTGAGCGGTTCGATCATCCATCTGCCCTGTTGCAGAACTCCCTTGCCGCGATTTTGGCGTACCATGTGCCCGACGAGGCCCGGGACATCGCATGGCGTAAACCGTTTCCGTACGCGTTCCGGATGACGACATACGGCGAAAGCTACCATGAGAACAGCCGCCGGGAGACCAGTCACGGATCTCCTTCCGAAAATTCTCCCTTCGCGTTTGACGATGAGATTTACCCCGGCGGGTGGACGGACCTTACGACGTATCTGACAGAAGAATACGCCTTGGGTTCCGCCGCACTTCCCTATGTCAACGCCGGGCACTCTGATTGTCTGATGGCGAGAATCCGGCGAGGTCAGAAGATCAAGAAGCTCTCGGACTTCCGCTCCATCTACACGAGGGGAGTGTTCAATGGCGCGGAGATAGGGGAGAAGAACATCTCACATGTGGCGCACACGCCGGTGGATCGAAGCTACCTTTACGAGGAGGGGCGCTCTGCTGTATACCAGCACGGTGGCACCGCGATCGTCTGTTACACCCCCAAGCGGGCTGGCCATGCCGGCGTAACCGGTTTTCGACTCGACCTCATCTTCGGCTTCCACGGCCCGTTCGATGATCTGGTGGTGAATGAACAGCCTGTGGGAGGGTTGCCTCTGTCTCTCGGCTCAGATACCCTCATCTGTTTCCGCGACTATCAGACGTTCGGAATGATCCGGCCTCTGCCTCCATCCCCGGCGGCCGGTCAACACCCGGTCCGGCTCCGGCACTCCGGTGAGTTTCTGCTTCTGTCCATGGTGAACTACGATGGTCCTCCGCGGGATTTCTCCCGCCACGAGATCAATTCCTGGCGGACGGGATTCGTCCTCGAGCTTGCCACTGCGCAAGAGTCGTCGTGGGAGGAATTCCAGACGCGTGCCCGGGAAACGCACGTAACAGAAGTGGTGGAACATGGAATCGTGCGGACCGTGCGATACACATCCGGCGGCACCACGATGGAGTTTTCCTACGACCCGTTTAAAGAGGTGATACTGTCGCGGCGATGGAACGGGGTGGAGGAGTCGCCCAACCATTTCGAGGTTGAGGCGGCGGGTAACAGGAAGGGGCCGTTCTGTCCCCAGATGCTGTATGGGGAGGAGCTCATGTCATGAAGCGACATGGGAACAGGGCGGATTGGTGGGTTGGGTATGCTTTCATTTCCCCCTGGGTCCTGGGCTTCCTCGTCTTCACCGCGGGACCGATGCTGGGGTCCGTTGCGATCAGTTTTTCCTCATGGAGCATGCTGTCAAGTCCTACGTGGGTAGGATTAGAGCATTACGAACGGCTCTTTTCTTCCGACCCCCTCTTCACCCGTTCGCTCGGCAATACGCTTATCTACGTCGCCCTTGCTGTTCCTCTCACGACTGCTGTTGCTCTCGGGCTCGCGTTGTTGTTGCACCAGAGGGTGCCCGGGATGGGGATCTTCCGGTCGATCTTTTTTCTTCCTTCAATCACGAATCTGGTGGCGGTTTCCATCTTGTGGCTCTGGATCTTCAACCCTGAGTTCGGACTGCTCAACAGCGGCTTGCGCGCGCTCGGCATCGAGGGTCCGCTCTGGCTGCAAAGCGAAAGTTGGGCAAAGCCCGCGCTCGTCTTGATGTCGCTCTGGGGTGTCGGAGGCTCGATGATCATCTTCCTGGCAACGTTGCAGGGCGTGCCCCTGGAGCTCTATGAAGCAGCCGAGCTTGACGGTGCAGGGTCGGTACAGCGCTTTTTTCATATAACGCTCCCGATGATCTCACCTGCGATGTTCTTCAGCCTGGTGATGGGATTCATAGGAGGCTTCCAGGTGTTCACGCAGGCCTTTGTGATGACCGGGACCGCGCAGCCCGGCTCGGAAGGAGGCCCGAACAATGCGACGCTTTTCATGGTGCTCTATCTTTACAAGAAGGCATTCCAGGAATTCCAGATGGGATACGCCTCGGCCATTGCGTGGGTGCTCTTTGTGATCGTTCTCCTCTTTACGCTGGTCCAGCGTAAACTCGGCCAGCGGTGGGTTTACTATGAGGCGGGAGCGGAATAATGGACGGGACGAGGCCTTTCGGGACAGTCTTCCTGCAGACGGTGAGCCGCTATGCGATTCTCTACCTTGTGCTGGCCGGCCTGGGCATGCTATTTTTCGTACCGTTTGCGTGGATGCTGTCGGTGTCGCTTCATGATCTCCCGAGTGTCTTTGCGCAGCCGTTCCGATGGGTCCCCGATGACCTTCGATGGGACAACTATAGCAGCGTGACGTCGCTGCTCCCCTTCTGGCGCTATACGCTGAACACTGTTGTGGTGACGGCGCTCGTCCTTGTCGGTACACTGCTGTCCTGTTCTCTGGCAGCCTTCGGGTTTTCGCGCCTGCGTTTTCGCGGCAGGGAATCCCTCTTCGCTCTCTGTCTTTCGACCATGATGCTGCCGGGACAAGTGACCATGATTCCGCTGTATATGTTTTTCGCCAAACTTGGCTGGGTTGATAGCTACCTGCCCCTGGTGGTTCCTGCTTTCTTTGGTTCTCCATTCTACATCTTTCTCTTGCGGCAGTTCTTCCTGACGATTCCCCGCGAATATGATCAGGCGGCGATGCTGGACGGGGCCAGTCAGCTTCGTATCTACTGGAGCATCATCTTGCCGCTAGCCCGCCCTGCGCTGGCGACCGTGGCATTGTTGACATTCGTGGGAACCTGGAACGATTTCTTTGGTCCGCTCATCTATCTGAATTCGCCGGAAAAGGCAACGCTGACGCTCGGCCTGAGCATGCTGAAATCACAGGTTGTTGGCAGTGGAGTGACACAGTGGAATCTCCTGATGGCCGGCGCCATGCTCGTCATGCTGCCGAATGTGATCGTTTTCTTTCTCGCGCAGCGTCACTTTGTGCGAGGCATTACACTGGGAGGGCTTCGCGGATGACTTGTCGCGTGTGCTCCGTGTTTCTCGCTGCGTATCTCGCCTGGAGCCTGAACGGATGCGGCTCCAACGACAAGAATGCAGGGATTGAAGTGATCTACAATTGCGCGGCGAATACGGATGATATCCGGCTGCTTGAAGCGGAAATTCCGCGCTTCAGGGACTCCTCCGGAATAACGATCAAGCTGAATCCTTTCACCGGGCAGGAGAAACTCTATGCGATGATGGCCGCGGGCCAGGCACCCGATATTTTCTACACCAACAATACCATGCGTGACCGCCTGGCGGCAGAGGGACATCTGCTCGACCTTCGCGAAGTGAGTCGTAATGACCCGTTTGTCCAAAGGCTTTTGCCTTCGGTGGTTGAAGGGGGGCGATCCGTGGACGGAGGGTGGTACAGCGTTGGCAACTGGAGCTACACCGTTGCCATTTACTATAATCGGGAGTTGTTTGACGCCGCGGGGGTCCCATATCCCGATACTGCCTGGACCTGGGGCGAGATGGTCGAGCGTGCGAAGCGGCTGACCCGAGACGCCGACGGCGATGGGACTCCAGAACGTTACGGGATATTCATCGGCAGCCACTTCGTCGAGGCGATCGAACTGATGAATGGTGCCAACATCCGACCCAACACCGTGACTGCGTCGATCTCGCCTGCGTCAGCGGAGGCCTTCAGAGCATACCTGTCGCTGATGCAGGAGAAGGTCATGCCTGATCTGAGACGCATTCAGGCTCTGGGAATGCAGCCGTTCCAGCTTCTCGCCGGCGGGCGTGTGGCGATGCTTGCCGAGGCAGTGCCGCACCAGACTCTCACCGAAACGCTGCGCATCCGTTGGGGCCTTGCACCGATCCCTCGCTTTCCGGGACAACCTGTGCGATACTTCCGGAGCGGAAGCGGCGGGCTCTCCATCAGTTCGGGTAGCCGGAACCCCGTGGCGGCGTGGAAGGCGCTAGCCTGGCTTGTTGGGTCTGCCGGTGTGTACCACCCGAATCCCGTTCTCCGTGACCTGGATTTTGCGGCAGCCTGGGAAAAGCGATATCCTCAACTCACGGGGAGCGGATTCCGCGAGGTATGGGACCTGAGCCTCCGGCACGATGGAGGAGACCCGCGTTTCTTCGTCCGCTTCTCCAGTTGGACCAGTGCCGCGATCCTCGAGCGCCTGCAGCCTCAGTTGGACAGACTGTGGGCGGGCGAGATAACTGTTGAAGATCTTGTCGCGGCGCTTCCCCAGGTCAATGGGGGAGTGGAACGCGCGTTGAAAGACCTGCTTCGTGAAAAGATGATCCGGCCCGAGTTCCATGCCGACATTGAACGAGCACTGAGGAGCGTTGACCGTGGCGTTCGTCATTGAGCGGACCGGGATCGCATCCCTGGTCGTATACGATGAGAGCCGTGCGATCTGCGAAATTCGCGACCTGCGATTGCAGGGTGTCCGTTTGCAGCGGGACGGCGCCACCATCATCGGAGAAGAGGTTCCGCTCCCTTTGTATTGGGAACAATATGCAAACCACGAGGATCCCGAACGCAACAGTGGTAGCCACGCCTGGGTGCGAGTGATGGAAAGCGGGGAAGACCGCGTTCTGCTCGAATGTACCGGAGCGACCCATTCACGCTCGGTGCTCAGTCAGTACCTGGTAACGCTGACCCGTACGGAGACTCTCCAGGCCTACGTCTTCGACATCCATGCCGCGTTGCGTGTGGGGGCGGTGCGAACCTGGCAGGTGACCCCAAACCCCAACCACGGGGAGCTAGAGTTCTGCAACTTCTGGCCGGATGGTGTGTTCGTGCCTGATGCACGGAAGCCCTCGCGCTATGATGCCTGCTATGTCATCCGTGGCGGCGCCGTCGATGCGGTAGCTCACCACCACCTGGAATCCTCGGACAAGCACAACATCCGGCTGCAGCCCGGCGACCGGATGGCCTGGCTTCTTGAAGACGAAAATCCGTGCATAGAGCTGGTGGCCGGCGGGGAAGTGACGGCGGGGGTCTGCGCGTACATGTGGGATGCCCACCTGGCGTACCGGATCTGTCATGCCGGCACACCACAGGCCCTCTCCGGGGGAACGCAATACAATGCTTCGTTCCGTCTGTTTGCGATAGGCCGGAAAGAAGGAGAAATGATCGCCGAGAGTGCCTCTCGCCCGTCCCTCCCTGAGGTGAGCAACACGCCGATCATCGTTGATGGCGTTCACACATTTTCCGAAACGCTGACGAACACCAAGTTGAATCCAATCGACGTATGGCCGTGGGAGACGGACGTTGCCGCCGGCGACAGCGGAGATGTCTTGTTTGCGCGAGACCACGGAGTGGGGATGGACGACGGGTTTTCGCTTCGCATTGATGCGTCCGGTCATTCGAAGGCGCGATGGAAAGCGACAGCATTGGGCCCCGCCTTCCGGCAGCCGGCGTACGAGAAAGGCGCGCGGTACCGGCTTGTTGGGTTCGTCCGCTCTCGCCTGACATCGGGACACGTATCGGTGGCCCTGCGGCTTCATCGCACAGGATCAGCGGGGCTCTTCGACCCGGAGAGCTATGACATCTATCGGAGCCCGGATGTCGTCCGGGTTGTCTCAGAGTGGACGCGCCTCGAGGTCCTGACTCCTCCTATAGATCCTGCGCCGGACCGGGTCCATTTGTTGCTAGAACTCGATGGTGCGGGGACGTGCTGGTTCGACAACGTACTATTCTCGAGGGAACGATGAAAGCATCCCGC
>JAGDMJ010000162.1 GCA_017860555.1 Bacteroidota bacterium | reverse complement strand
TATATCTCTGCATTCCCTTCGAGAATGAAAAAGATCTCATCTTCCGCGTGCCGGTGCGGTTCATGCGTTGCGGCATGCGGTTTCACAACGCTCATCTTGAGCGTCCGCCCGTCAAGGAACTTTCTGTCGATGAACCAGTACTGATAACCTACCGCCGTCGATTCGGCACGAGATGGGGCGAATTCATTTACGCAGCTCTTCAGGGTGAACTTCCCGCTCCACTGAGAGGGATGGCTCGATTGCGCGCAAAGGGGCATCGCCGCGAGCACCAGAAGTGCAACGACGCCTTTCCAGAGACCAAAACGCGAGATCTGCATCAGGACACCTTTTTCGGAAATTCAGACATATACAGTGGTAATAGAATTTTGCTTAATGAAATCGCTGAAAGCTCCAGAGAGCTTTACATTGTCCAATGAGCCTCTCGGACTTTTTTCCCAAAACCATCGGGACTTTTGTGCTAATTCATGATTTCTTTAAGGGCAATCCCGTCCAGATTACCAGGCGTGGGCAGGTTATAGAACGCCGCCACCGTGGCTGCCAGATCCACCGTATGAACGGTACGCTCGACAACCAGGGGGGCTCGGCCCGTCCCCCAAAAAACCAACGGAACCTTGGTATCGTAATCATACGGGGTACCGTGGGACGTGCCGATCGAGTCCGGGCTGATGAGACAGTATTCGCAATCACGGATGAAGTAATCGGGACTTCGTTCCGGGTGATAGCTGTGACGATACTTCTGAAGGTATGGCCGATCGCGCACAGACGGGTCAGTGAGTTCGGTTCGGAAGTATACGT
The DNA here is from genome assembly GCA_017860555.1 of Bacteroidota bacterium. Classification (GTDB taxonomy): domain Bacteria; phylum Bacteroidota; class Ignavibacteria; order UBA10030; family UBA6906; genus JAGDMJ01. The sequence goes on along the minus strand of JAGDMJ010000162.1, from coordinate 6,413 downwards.
CCGCAACGCCGTCGACCGCCAGTAGTGCGGCACGAAGACGACCCTCTATCATCGGGCCGGTGATCCCTGGGATGCAAAACACAGAACTGTCTATCCTCCCTACCCTGATAACGCGGTATCCAATCCCGAAATCATGCCGCAGGATAGAGTCAACGTCTTTCACAGCACGCTCAACACTGTTGCGGTTGTTGAAACGCCTGGCGGCTTGATTCCCAGACATCCTCTCGTGTTCCGGCAATGGGAGAACGCCGTGATCGCCGCTTAAGGCCAGAATGAAACCGCCGGCACCGTGGGATAATTCCAAGTCGGACAGGAACCGTCCGAGCGCCACGTCGATGCGGAGAAGGTTGTCCATCATTTCATGGCTGTCCGGACCAAAGGTGCTGCCAATGTTGTCCGTCGTAGAGAGCGACAACCAGAGGAGATCCACTGTTCCCCGTTTTCCGAGCTGTTCCCCGCGAATGGCCGCTCGGGCGACATCGAAAAGAAAATCGTTACCCCAGGGGGTGCTGAACAGCAGCCCGATCTCCCGACCCGGTTCGATGCCGTGAGGAAACGAGCGGCTCCCGCCCCATGGTGCCTCACCGGGCATATCATCCGGGCCGAAGGGAGTATATATGCTGTCCGATAGAAGCTTGGTCCAGACTGGAGGGAGATTCTTCGAGATCCAGCCTGATGCATTGAACGCTTGCATCCAGGCAGGGAGGGCAGCAAGATAGTATGACGATGACGACATTCGCCCGGAGCGCCTGTCATACCAGTACGCCGCGTCAGGGTGCTTCCCCCCCATAAGAATGGCAGCCCTGTCTTTATAGGAGATGGATATCACTCTGGAGCCGGGCGATGCGGTCTTCAGCCAATCTCCCAAACCGGTGACCAGGAGGTTTCGCGGGGACATTTTCCCACCGTCTCCCTCAATAGGTTCCGCCATGCTATCTGCAACACAGTACACCCTCTTACCCGATGCGCGTTCGCGGTAGTTATTGGATACGATTCCGTTCTTCCACGGATACGTGCCGGTTCCCAGGGTTGCGTGTCCAGGTCCGGTTGAACTCCCCGCGTAATTGATATCGGCCGTCTTGAAGTGAACGCCTTCCCTGAGCAGCCGGGCAAACCCATGCTCATACAGAGGTGCGTATCGAACAAGGTGATCCGCGCGCATCTGGTCGATGGAGAGTATGATGATAAGACGCGGGCGAGATGGGTTCACCTCGGCTGTCGAGGGAGCATCAAAGAACAGGAATACAATAATAACGAGCACGCGGATCATCCTGGCCTCCATCCATTCTGGAGTGGGCCGGGCCAGGATGATAAGTCTTTCCTGGCCCGGATTCACTCACGATTGACGAATTCTTATTTCATGAGAATCATCTTGCGTACCCTTACCTCCCGGCCGGACTCCAATCGGGCCAGGTACAACCCGGATGAATGGCCAGCGCCGGAGAAGCTGATTTCATAGATCTTGCCGGACAAGGCCTCGTCGTCAAACAGCGTTGCGACGACCTGGCCGAGCAGATTGAACACTTGAAGTGTTGCCCGTCCAGTTTGAGCTACACTGAACTGGATCTGTGTCGACGGATTGAATGGGTTCGGATAGTTCCCCAGGAGTTGGAAGGTTGTTGGACCGTATGCCTTCGCTTCTCGAATACCTGTCGTCGTCTTGAGCATCCATGCCGTGTCGACCTGAATTCCGCCGACATATGCGTGGGGTTTGTCCCCGCGTTGATAGATGCCAAAGCGCCCGATGTCCGTGTTTGTCTCCGTCGTGCCTAGGCTGGAGGTTCCATCGGGGGTCGGTATCGTTGAAGAAATGGGAGGATTGACCCAAATTTCCGCAAGACCAGTGCTGAGCTGGTAGCCAATAACGACTAGCTGCGTCGAGGCGGTATCGAGGTCTTTGGGAACCCAGCCGGGGGCAACCGCATTGGAGGCACGCACTCCAACAACGTATTTCCCCGCGGTGGGAGATGACCGGAATGCAAGAAGCCCGCGACCAGCCGCCGATGAGAAGCTCGAGTTCGGGTAGACTCCCATCAGGTATTCCCCGTTGCTGGAGGTGCTCGATGAGAGATCGTTCACGTTGGGGAGATTGATCAGGGCGGAATAGTAGACCTTTCCGGTAACAGGTGAAAATTTGCGCGATGCCCGGTTGTTGCTTGTGTTGCTCGGGAGGTTCGGGCACCAGACCTTTTTGCCGACCCCCGACAACGCATAGTCGGGATAGTCGAGTGCAATGGAATCAATAAGCAGGGGATCGTCGTTCGTGCTCGTGCTGCCGTTAATCCAAAGGCCGCCGCTGACGTTGTTTGCCGCGAGAGGATAATAAGGTGAAGCGGCGTTGAGGTTCGCCAGGTTATCGCATAACGCCCCGAGCTTATAGTCAAAAGTCTCGACCATTGGCAGATCGGAATTGTTAGTGACGATCCCCCAACTGGTGCCAACCCGCAAACCGCCGATCCAGCCTGATGGACCTTCCGACCGTTGATAGATCGAGAAGTAGATTAGCGCAAGTGATTCGGCTCCGTTTGCATTTACGCAGACAGCATCCGGTGCCGGCTCCGGCCCTGACAGGTCGGGATTGACCCACAACTTCGAAGTTGCCGTGGCAGGGTCCGTGCACACGATCATCAGGTTCGTTTGCAGAGTATCCAGCAGTTTAGTTGAGAAGGCCGTCGCTGGATCATCTCTTCGGTAGCTTACCCCGGCGAGAAGCTTGCTCGCATTGACGCCGCCGGTTGTGTCTGCCCGGAGGAACACCAGGAGCCCCCGTATACCGGAACTCGATGTGCTGCTGTTCACGCACGCAATCGTCGTTCCATTGAGATCTTGTCTTCCCACGTCTACAAGTACGCCGTTGTACGGGGTACCGAGTTGGAACATCTCTTTGATGTTGACCATCATCGCGTAGTATACCTTTCCCGTCTGGGGTGCAAACTGCCTTCGCGCAGTCTGGCGCGCTGAATCCGACGACGGCAAATACACTTTCTTCCCTGCCCCTGACAACGCATAGCCCGAATATGTCAACGCGCCTGTCTCCACCAGGACCGGCGCGGTGAACTCTGAGGTCGTGCCGGTGATCCAGTTGGGAGTGCCAAGATTCGTGTATGCCTGGGGATAGTAGGGTGACCAGGTTTTCAACAGCGCGCAATCAACAAGGCCGCCATCGTTGGAAAAATCAAAGGTTTCTGTGAAGATAACCTGCGCCTGAGCGGTCATGCCAAGTACCAGCAGAAGCGCTACGATAAGAAATCGAACCAGTGTTGTCATGAAGCCTCCTGGAATAGAGAGTGAAAAGTGAAGCGTGAATTAGTGATCCTGCTTTGTTAGCTCGAACGAATCATACAAGGCACCATCCGCGCTGTATGCCCGGTAGTTGAGGTGCCCCCCGCTCACCGTGATGACCTGGTACAACTGAACACCCGTACCTGTTTTTGCCATCAGGGAGTCGTAGAACGATGTGTATTCATAGAATTTTGGTCCCGAGGCGGACACGACGTACACCGTCCCGGAGAGATTGCCGGAGACAACGGAATTGTTGGCCAGCCGGTGACTGCGGGCATAGGTATGGTCATGACCGGTCAGTACCAGAGCGACATGATATTTGTCAAAGAGGGGGAGGAACGCATCGCGCGTCTTCCTGTCATCCCGTTCTCGTCCTGAGGAATACAGCGGGTGGTGAAACGCGACGACTGTCCACCGGTTTGGATTCGCCGAAAGCACCGTGTCCATCCAGCGCGCCTGCTCCTCCAGCCGGTCGTTGCTGTTGATCATGACGAACCGCACGCCCTGGTAATCGAACGAGTAGGAAGTCTCTTCGAGACCCGCAACTCCGTTCTCCGGAAGCGTGACGTGCACACGCCAGAGTGGTGAGACCGTTCTTCCGCGGACCTTTTTTCCCTTCGCATCTCTGACGATGCTGTCATCCTGAAATTTGAAACCCATATCGTGGTTGCCAGGAACCATCGCCGTGGGAATAGTCCTCAACACAAAGCCCGGGGCATCGAACAACTCCCCCCATTGATCATCCTCGGGTTCGGATGTCAGGTCGCCGGAAAACAGCCAGAACCGTGCTTCCGGAGCCGTCCGGAGGGCTTGACGGAAAAGGCGCGAAAGATGCTCGCTGATGTCGTCTTGGGGATCCCCAAACCAGACGAACGAGAACGGTACATTGCCCCCCTGGGCGGTGATGAATTGGTTCCATTCGCTCCAGAGCGAATCCTTGCCGACCCGGTAGACGTACGCCGTACCCGGTTTCAGGTCACGCATAAGAGCCGCGTAGTGAAACGCCACTGGTTCCCTGGGCACATTCATCACTTCCATGGATCCGGGCTGCCGGATCGCCGCCCCGACAAATTCCGTCCCCGGCGTCGCGACGGAGTATTCCACTGCCGCGTTCCGATACTCCCTCGACATTCTCCACGTGACGGCCATACTCGTCGCAGGAGAATCCGTCAGATTGAGGATGATTCGTGTCGGAATATCCGCAGAGGATTGCGCTCGGACGGCAGGGGAATGCAAGATGATGAACGCACATACAGCAAAGACAGCGACCCATCCGCCGCTTCTCACGTTCGGGCAAGGGGTCGGGCATCCTTCTGGAAGATTCGGGCGGCAGGTTGCATAGACCATTAATCAGATCCTTATATAGATTTTCCTGTCGTACATAACCTTCAGTACAACGTAAAGCACGAGAAATCCGCCCAGGGCAAGCGCGAACGGCCACTCCGCGTGATCCAACTGTCGGTCTATCCATCCCGTCGTTGGTGAATGGAATACCTCATCCAGACTTCGGAAGATCTTCTGGCCACCGATGATCCAAAACATATCGAAGCCCCGAAGGGCATCCACCGACAGCTCACGTTTGCCTGACCACTCACCCCCAAGGCCGATGTTCCAACGATCCGCGTATGTACTGAACGCACTCATACCAAAGCGTATCCTTCCTGGCCGGACAACCCCCTATTTCGAGCTGTTGAGATCCACTCGGACCGTGTGGACTTGTGCTGTGCCCGTCCTGTCTGTGCTGAAAAGGATATACGTGCCGTCTGTTGAAAATCTTGGATGCGGATGGGAATTCTGCCCGACCATGCTCGAGCCGTGCCGGAACAGCACCTCGGCCCTCTCCAGCTTGTCCGCTGCACGCGTAAACATGACCAGCAGAGGTTGCTCATCGTTATAGAGATCCACAATCCAGTGCTTGTTGTCCTTGTACACATTTTGATGCGCGGGGGAAACCTGCACCCAGTAGGTGGTCTGGACCGAGCCGTCGATCGACTGTAGGCCCAGGAAATGCTTCCCCACGTTTGCTCCCCACCGATACTTGGACACAAAGGCGATTTGTTTGCCATCAGCCGTCCAGGTTTCGTGGGTCCGCTGCGTTCCGTATTCCTGTGCAAGAGGCCCCCCGGCGGTCCCATCAATATTCACCCACCAGATGCGAATCGGAGCGTGACCGACAAGCTTTGGCCGATCAAACTTCTCCCATTGCCAGCAGTACATGATGAGGTCTGGGTTCACCGGATTGGTCTGGACATGCCCGATGTTCAAGCCATAGTCCATTGTGATTTGGATCAGCGACCGGTCTTGAAGATTCAGCTTGAAGATGGCAAATGGCCCGTACTGGCAGTTTCCTTCGGTTGCGCGTTTCTTGCTGACGGAGAAGACGAACCACTTTGCGTCGCAGGTCACGGAAAACGAGTTGATATGAAAAGCCTCGTTCTTGAAATCGTAGATGTCCGTTGATTCAAGTGTCGCGGTATTCAGGGAGCGCAATTTCGTCCCATCGAGGTACCAGGCCATTGCAAACGCCGGACGATGATCCATGTTTTGGTAATCGTCGGCGGCGGTCATTTGCACCATTTGCCCCGATTGAAGGTCCAATTTGTACAGTTGTTTGGTTCCTGTCCTGGAGGAAATTATGATCGCAGTGTGATCGTCTATGAACGAGTCTGTGGTGAAGTACGGATGCCAATTCTGTCCCGTGGTTGTCCATTGCGTAATCTCGCGTCCCGTGCTGTCGTCGATCCAGCTTTTCTTTTCACTGGGAATGATCTTTCCGACAAAGCCGGCATCACTGTCGGCCGTCGGGGCCGAAATAGCCTGGGCAAGCAAGATGCATGCGCCTATGGTGAAGAATGCAGAAAGAAGATGTGTCCGTTTCATGATGATCCTTCATTTGGGGCTTGTTCAGTGGCCGCCATAAGCTATCGGAGAAGTGTCAGCCTGTACGATATCTCCCGGTCATACCCTTCGGCCGGGGGAGGGACGATCAACTCAATCGGGAACGCTCGAAGTGCGGGGTAAGGAGACCAATATGCTTCCCGTGCTTCTCCAATCTTCAGTTCCGCCTCGCCCGACGTGACAGCGAATTCAAAAATCCGCTCGCCGGCGGTGATCCTGACCGCCCGCGGGCC